>PSPB01000034.1 GCA_003193815.1 Methanobacteriota archaeon | reverse complement strand
GTTACTGCCCTGGTTATGGGTCTGGCAATGTTGGTCCTGAAGCTCAATGCCAGGGTCGAGAAGGAAATTGAGAGAGTTCAGTCCTACTTTGACGATGAGGACGAGAATGAAGAAGAGAGTAAAGAGTCCTAAGGCGCTGTTATAGGATCTATAGTAGACCCACCAACTACTGCTCCGGTTCCGGCTGCACGCTGCCGCACCACTGGCACTCCCAGCCTCCGGGCGCGCGCACGTGTGGCACCCGGCGGGGGAAGCTGCCGCCCGGGCGGGTGGAGCAAGTGGGGCACTCGAGGTCCCAGCGGAACTCGGTCATCCCGCGTCCTCCGCGTCATCCTTGGACTCCAGCTCGAGCGGCTCCAGCCGGTAGGCGCTGAAAACGTGGATGTCTGGATTTTCGAGCAGCCGTTCGAGGCAGCCACCACACATCGGCTGCAGCAGCCCGTCGTCCTCGGAATGCTTGTGCTTGAGGTCCCCCTCGTAACAGTGCGAAACGAGGTACTCGGCCGTCTCCGGCTCGTTGAGCCGGGTCGGCGTTAGCCCGTGGACATCAATGCACATGCGGCAATACATCGCGTGGCGACTGATGCCCCGATTAAAAGGTTCTCAAACCTTAAATAAACGAGGCAGGTCGCGCGCATATGGCGAAGGAGAAGAAGACGCAGGGCTTCCAGTCGGCCGCGGGCCTCATCCGCTATTTTGACGCCGAGGACAGCAATGCGCTGCAGATATCCCACATGGGAGTCCTGCTGGGAGGTATTCTCGCTATCGCCGTGGTCGAGGTTTCGACGGCATTCGGGCTCCAGACCGGAGCCTATGTTCTGGCTGTCGGCCTCTCCGGCATCGTCTTCAACGAGTTCCGGATTTCGCGCTCGCGCACCCTCTAATAGCTGCGGCAGATTCGGCCACAATGGAGCAGTGCAGCTACTGCGGCTTCGTGCTGGAAGCGCTCGGTTCGAACTGTCCCAACTGTGGCGTCGCGGTACCGGGCCGCCCACCGGCTGCGGTCGCGGCACCAGAGCCGGTGCAGCCCCGCCAGGCCACGCCATACCGCCGGTGGCGCGGCTGGCTGAAGCCGTTGCTGGCGCTGCTGCTGGTGGCGGGACTGCTGACACTACCGCAGGCGCAGCCCTTCCTGCGCGGGCTTGACGACCTGTGGGGGGAACTGAACAGTAGCTACTATGAAGTGCCCGAAACCGTCAGTATGACGCTGATGCGAAATTTTACGATATTCCTGACGTCGGGCCCGTCGGCTGACTGGCGGCTGGCGCTGAGTGAACCGGGCCATCGTCCCAGCGGTCCGCAAGGCACCGGCAATAGCTGGCAGGAAATACACACGCTCGACGCGACACCAGCGTGGGACGACACGCACGCCGGCAAGATGCTCTGGGAAGGGCATATCGAGGGCGATGAGCGAGCCGAAATTTCGGTCAGCTACAACGTCACCGTCTCGACCATCATCTCGGACCTGAAGGCGGAGGGAGCCGGGACTATCGACCAGTATCCTGCCGCGTATGACGATTTCCTGCAGGATGAGTGGAAGGTCGAGCCTTCCAACACGCAGGTGCAGGAGCTGGCGACGCAGTTCGCCAACGGCACCGGCGGCAACGTGCTGCGTATCCTGCGCAATATCTTCGACTACATCATGGGCAACTTTACCTACGTCCTCGGGACGACGCCCAAGAGCTGCGACCAGACGCTCAGCTACGGCTACGGCGACTGCGACGACCTCGGACTGCTCTACGTCTCAATCGCGCGCGCGGCCGGAATCCCGGCCTGGATGGAGCTGGGGATGATTCCGCGCTCTTCCGACGGGCTACAGGACTGGGGCGGCCACGCCTGGGTCAACGCACTTGTACCGCTCAGCGGGGGGAACTACACGGTTGTGACGGTCGACCTCGCCAACGGCTACTACCTCTGGATGCCACCCTACCGCCTCTCGGAGTATGTCGACAACGGGGACCCCGAGGACCTGAAGGCATTCTACTTCCTCTTCTCGAGCCAGGGCAGCGGCCGCGCTAGCTTCACACAGGACATCTCCGTCGCGAGCTACAGCGAGCAGGGCAAGCTGCGCATCGAGGCATGAAATACCTCCTGTTCCAGCCGGAGGAGCTCGAGGAGCTGATGCAGTTCCTTGAAGCCAACCTGGACGAGAACTACAACCAGCAGGTGTTCCTGAAAATCCAGTCGCAATGGCCGGACGGCTTCGCCATCGCGTGGCGCGGCGGGAAGATGGTCGGCGTCGGGTGCGGGGCGCTGCTGCCAGGCGACAAACTGCGCGTGCTGGTGCTAGTGCTGGCACCGGGAATGCAGGGGCACGGGCACGGGCGCAAACTGCTCGAGATGCTGGTGGCGGCCGGGCACAAGCGCGGCTGCCTCCGCGTCACCCTTGAAGCGCGCGTCGATTCAGAGGCTGTCGATTTCTACCGCCATCTAGGCTTCAGCAGCGTCGATCTGCTGCCCTGCTATTACCAGGACGGCGGCGACGCCGTCGTGATGGAACGGCCTATCTGAAACGCCGGCGCGCAGCGAGAGCGAGCGGCAGTGCCGCTAACACGCCCACGCCGGGGAGCGGAAATCCAGGCTCGTCGACCACTTCAGGAGCGGGGCCGTTACGCTGCGGGTTGCTTGGATCCGCTTTCTGGTCAATAGCGGTATCTGCTTCCGCAAAGGTTACCTCTTCAGCCTCGAGGGATATCGTCCGTTCTCCTGACTCATCGCCTGGAACGGGCATGTCCATGTGCATGTATACGATACGTCCCGTGTCAGATGCAATATATGAATGAGCCTCGACAGGAAGTCCCTCATCCATTTCGTCTTCCCTCTCCCCCTCATTCTCTTCGTTCTCTTCATCCTCTTCACCTTCGCGGCCAGGATCGGGGTCCATAGGGTCCTCGTTGCCGGAATCATCGTCACGTTCCTCCTCGCTCACGTATGGCAGTACCTCAAACGCCTCAACGGTTGAGCCATCAGCAAGAGGCACATTCAGCCGCCCGCCAGTGGTGAAATTGTAGTGGATGGGTTCTGGAATCTCGACCGGGCCAAAATGGAACCGGTTGCCCTCGATGCGCAGATTCGCTCCAGAATCGTCGTAGGCATCACGTTCCTCTTCTTCCATTTGATCAAGGGCGGCATCCAGTAGCTCCTGCATCCAGTTGGAAGGTATGTGTAACGGGAATAGGTCCCCCCAGCTCTGGAAACTGCGGTCAACATCCATTTCTGCAAAATTCTCTGTCAAGTTTTTGTATAATTCCTGCAGTTCTGGTATCTGGTCACAATCATCCTCAGGGCAAGCGGAGGAAACAGGCTTGTCCAGGTCAATCGTCCCACCGAGGTCACCACTGATGGTGACAAGCGTGGAACCGCCCCAGATTTCGCCCTCCTCAATAGGCAGGTCCAGCACGTTCATTGGCTCGTCAAACTCCAGCAGGAGGTGGAAACTGACCTCGGTACTGCCACCCCAGGAAATGGAGTCGTAGCGTACTTCCTTCCAATCATAGTATTCAGTATCGCTCTCCCCATCAGATCCACTCCATTCATCGGTAAAGTTGGGGGCGTTCAGGACAGAAAAATCAAACACTGTTCCCTGACTGAGCGTAATGTCAATCTTGGTAAGGTCAATTTCATCCTGCGTCCACCAACTCTCTACGGCAACACGTTCGACCTGGTCGAACCCGGCAGTGAAACCGACCTGCTGTACAGCAACTGGCATCTCAGTCCCATCTGCCAGGAGAGTTTTGCAACCCTCATCGTCACAGCGTTCTTCAACATCTTCATAGTAACCAGCAACAGGGAGCTCAACCGTCGCCTGCCAGTCAGTCGCTATGTGCGTGTAGAATCCAGTCTCGGACTTAATGTGGTACATGAAGTCAAGGTCATCAACTACCTCACCCTTGTGGTAGAGTCCCAGGCTCCCCTCATTGTTGATGTCGTAACTCTTCACTGGAAAAGTACTGTCACCCACACTGTCATCGAGCGGAGTCCGCAACTCTGAGGTCAACTCGTCAAAGATCCAGCTGAAGTCGATTTCGTTGCCCACTGCCCAGCTGTCGCCCACTTGCCAAGCGGTAGGTGCCATGGCAGGTGCAGCAACGAACTGCGCAGCTACCAGCAATGCCAATAGTATTCGGCGCATGACGGCCGACTCCGGAGGCTACTATATACAATTAACTCTGTAAATGGAACAATCTCTTCATAAAATACGCTTATTGCCGAATTCTATTTTGCCCAAAGGCTTTTATACTCATCCATGTCCGCCCGGCCCCGAATATGGGTTCTGGAGGTGACTGAATGGCGACAAAATCAAAAAAGAAAGGCGAGAAAGTAGACGAAATTCTGACCTGCCCGGAGTGCAGCAGCTCCCACCTGAAGCGCGATTATGATCACGCCGAAGTGGTCTGCGCCGATTGCGGCCTGGTGCTTGAGGAAAACATCGTTGACCCCGGCCCGGAATGGCGCGCATTCGATATGCAGCAGGAGAACGCCCTTGCGAGGGCCGGTCCGCCGATGTCGACAACGCTGCCCGACAAGGGGCTCTCGACCGAGATTTCGCCCACCAACCGCGACTATTACGGTCGCTCGATTTCCAACCGCAACCAGTCAATGCTCTTCCGCATGCGCAAGTGGCAGCGGCGCGCCCGCGCCTCCAAGTCTGCGGAGCGCAACATGGCGGTCGCAATGCGCGAGATGCAGGCGGTCGCTACGAACCTGAAGCTCCCGCGCCGTATCCAGGAAACGGCGGCGTTCATCTATCGCCGCGCCATCCAGGAGCAGTCGCTCTCGGGCCGGGCAATCGAGATGGTCGCCTGCGCCGCACTTTACGCCGCCTGCCGGCAGGAGGGGGTGCCGCGCACGCTGACCGAAATCAGCCGGCACAGCCGCTACTCGCGCAAGGAAATTTCGCGCACCTATCAGGTGATGGTTAAGGCGCTGAAGATGCACTCGATGCCTCCGTTGCCGGAGGACTACCTGCCGCGCATCTGCTCCAAGCTGGACCTGACGCCGAAAGTCGAGGGGACTGCCCGCGATCTGCTGCGCGCCGCACAGGACGTGCCGCTCACCAATTCGGTGCCGATTTCGCTCGCAGCCGCGTCGGTCTATATCGCCTCGATTATCAACAACGAGCGCCGTAAGCAAAAGGACGTCGCGCGCGCCGCGGACCTGACGGAAGTCACGATTCGCAGCCGTTACAAGGAAATGGCGCAGTTCCTGAGCATCGACATCCACATCTGACGCTTTTAACCGCGTCCCGCCTCGGCGGCCGATGATTCTCCGCTGGCACGGCCACGCCTGCTTTGAGCTGCAGTCCGACTTCACGCTGGTAGTCGACCCGCACGACGGCCGCTCCCTCGGGCTTTCGCCCCCCTCTGCCAGCGCCGACCTCGTGCTGGTGAGCCACGACCATTTCGACCACAACCAGTCGCGGAACGTGCGCGGGCTGCGGACGCGGGTCATCGACACCGCCGGGCGGCACCAGTTCCAGGAGTGCAAAATCCGGGGCATCCCGGCGTTCCACGACGAGGAGCAGGGCGCAAAGCGCGGCAGCGTGGTCATGTTCCGCTTCGCGATGGGAGGCATCGACTTCCTGCACGCCGCTGATTTAGGGCATTTTCCCGCGGAGCAGCTGGACGCCATGCGGGGCTGCGACCTGCTGTTCCTGCCGGTGGGCGGGGTCTTCACCATCGACTCCGCGATGGCATGGCGCGTCGCGCAGGCGGTCGCGCCGCGCGTGGTGGTGCCAATGCACTACCGCTACGGCAGCCTGACGCTCGCCATTGATGAGCTGCAGCCGTTCCTCGACGCCAGTCCATGGCCGGTCGTCGACCTCGGCAGCGAGATGGAACTGGAACAGGAAGACCTGCCGACGCAGCCTGAAGTGTGGAGATTCCTCAGCTGATGAACCCGCATCTTTTCCGCCGCTTCAACCACACCGTCGTCGCCTGTTATGTGGTCTATTTCCTGCTGCCCCCAACCCTCTGGGGTGTGCCGCGCTTCGCCTTCGCGGCCAGCTTCTGGCTCGCGACGGTCACGGTCGAAGCGGTGCGGCTACGCTCTGCGCGTGAGATGCCCGGCATGCGCGAATACGAGCAACACCGCATCGCCGGCTTCCTCTGGTTTACCACCGGCACGACCGTGCTGCTGGCGGCGCATGAATACCTCGGCGTGGGTCAGACTGTGGTGATGGCGACCATCATTGCCGCCGCCTATACCGACCCGCTGCTGGGTGAGCTGAAGCCGCGGCTGCCGCGCCGCCAGGCACTCGGTGGGGGGGTCGTGGCGGCTTTCCTGATTTATATAGCTATCTTCGGAATGGCAGGTGAGCTTTCCAGCGCCGCGCTAGGCTACGCGCTGGTCGCCGCGGTGGTGATGGTCGCGGTTGAACTGCCGTCGGTGAAATGGCTCGATGACGACCTGCTGATGCAACTGGTGC
>PSPB01000033.1 GCA_003193815.1 Methanobacteriota archaeon | reverse complement strand
GGGTTCGAGAATTTCTGGTTCAGCTCGTCCACCTGCGCCTGGATTTCGGCGTGGATTTCGGCCGAGCCGGTGTATTCCGCGAGCGGGTGCCCCAGCTTCTCCAGCTTCGTCACCTGCTCGACCGGGTTCTTGGGTATTTCGAGCGGGTCCATCCCCAGCTTGTCGCGCATGATGGCGAAGGCGTCGAGCGTCAGCAGTGCCGAGCAGTACTTGCGCGCGTCGCCGACAAGGAAGCATTGCGACACCAGCGGCATCGACTTCATCGTCTCCTCAATAACCAGCGGCGCAATGTTCTTGCCGCCCGAGTTGACGTAAATTTCCTTCTTGCGACCGGTGATTTTCACGAAGCCGTCGCTGTCAATGGTTCCGACGTCGCCGGTGTAGAGCCAGCCGTCGCGGAGCACCGCGTCGGTCGCCTTCTGGTCCTTGTAGTAGCCTTTCATGACGTGCGGGCCGCGAATCAGCAGCTCGCCGTCGTCGGCCACCTTCATCTCGGTGCCGGGGAAGACTGGGCCGACGCTGCCGATGCGGTTCTGCTCGGCGTAGTTGAGCGTCGCGCCCGCCGTGTTCTCGGTCATGCCGTATCCCTCAAAGATGGGGATGCCGAGCGACTGGAACAGCTCCAGGATATCGGGATTGATGGGCGCCGCGCCGGTGACGGCGAAGCGGCACGTCTTCATCCCGATTTTCTTCTTGAGCGCCTTGCGGAAGATGCCCGAGAGCAGCGGCAGCTTGAGCCCGACACGCAGCACCGCCTTGCCGTCGATAGCGGCCTTGACATTGGAGTAAATTTTCTCGTAGATGCGCGGGACGCCGATGAAGAGGTGCGGCTGCACCTCCTTGGCGAGGTCGACAACGTTGAGCGGGTTGTCCGCCACATACATGTGCATCGCCTTGTCGACCCAGTAGTGGTTGTCAATCAGCTGGCCGAAAACGTGCGCCAGCGGCAGCCACGAAACATAGCGCTCACCCTGGGTGAACAGGAAGGCAAAGTCTGCCGCCTTGACCTCGAAATTCCAGTTGCCGTGCGTCAACTCGACGCCCTTGGGGTTGCCCGTTGTCCCGGAAGTGTAGATGAGCGCGCTCGTGTCGGCGTCGGTCAGCGCGCCGACGCGCTCGTGGAGCGTCGCGGTCTCGACTCCGCTGCCGTGGCCCATGAACGCATCCCAGGTCATCATCCGCTCGTGCTCCACTCCGCCCACGCCCGGCAGCAGCACGAAGTGCTCGACCGCGGGCAGGCCGTCGATTACTTGCATCAGCCGGTGCTGCGGCATCTTGTCCTTGTCGCCAGCCGCCATCGGGTTGTCGCCGACAAACAGCACTTTCGATTCCGAGTTGCCGGCAACCCACTCGACCTCCTCGGCTGACGAAGTGTGGTAAATACCAACTCCGGCACCGCCCGCCATCTGCGCGGCGAGGTAGCCGCCGTACCATTCACGACGGTTGTAGCTGTAAATGCTCAATTTATCGCCCGGCTCGAAGCCCAGCGCGACCAGCGACTTGGCGATGTCCATCACGAATTCGGTGACTTCGGACCAGGTCTCGGTCATCCAGTCGTCGCCTGACGGGGATGAAAGCGCCGGCTGGTCGGCGTACTTCATTGCGTTCTCGAGCAAACGGGAGGGAGTCGTGGAGGCCATGGGGGGCAGCCCCTCAGGTATTAAACAACCTGCTCAGCCCGTATCGTCAGAGTGTATGCCCGCAATTGCCGCAAAACTTGAACCCGGGCTGCGCCGGCGTCCCGCAGCCGGCGCAGCTGAACGAGAGTTTCTGGCCGCAGCCACCGCAGAACTGGAAGCCGGAGGGGTTGCCCGTCCCGCAACTGCCGCAGGCATTGCTATCGCCTCCTACTCCGGTGACGGATTTCTCCTGCTTGCGCGCCAGCGGCGCCTCCTGCGCGGCGGCGTTGGCCTTGCCGATGGTTTCTAGGAATTCCTGGTGCGAGCCGTCATCCAGCGCGCGTTTGGCGGCGTAGAGCAGCTGGTCCGCCTCGTTTGTGTCGAGCCCTTCGCCGCGCGCCCGCTCGACCTGCCGCTGCGACTGCCGCAGCAGCTTCCCGAGGAACGCCTCGATGCCGAGCATGGTGGCGCTCCCCTTGCGGCTGCCGACCAGCACGTGGCCGCCGCTGCGAGCCATGCGACCAACAGGGCTGCCGTCCGGCAGTTCAAAACTCCAGGCACGGCGGCCGGACTTGGTGAAGACCGAGACCTTGCGCGGGGTCTCGCCAACGACGAGAAAGTCGGCGGTCGAGGCCATGTCAATCCAGAGCGGCTGCCGGTTGAAATGGTACTCCCAGATGACGCGCGAGTTCTTGACCGCGAAGTAGATACGGCTGTCATCGGTCATGTAGCCAATGTAGTCGCCGTTGTTGCTGACGCACGCCTCGAGCACTTTGCCGGTGGTTTCGGTGCCCCACAGCACGTTCCCCTTCGCATCATAGAGGTAGATGTGCATGTAGTCGGTCCCGACCACAACGTAGTGGCCGTTGGCCGAGATGGCAATGTCGTTGATGCGGAAGTCGGTCCCGCCCGGCTGGTGCTCCCAGAGCAGCTTGCCGGTACGGTCGTAGGCGAATAGGTTGCCGCGGCGGGTGCCAACAACCACGAGGTCAGCACGGTTAGAGACGCCAACCGAGGTCGCGGCGTGGTTGGTGCTACGGTGCCAGATTTCGCGTCCGCGCCGGTCGAGGTAGTGGATGGAGTTGTCGCCGCTGGCGACCAGCACCGCCCGGGCGTTGCCGGCGAGCGAGATATCGCGGATGTCGGGGATGTCCTGCATCCGCCAGAGCTGGCGGCCGTCCGGCCCGAGGAAGGTGATTCCACCCTGCCGGCTGCCGATAGCGCAGAACTCCCCTTCACTGCCGACCGCCATGGCAGTAATCGGCGACTTGTCCCGGTAAGTCCAGAGGGTGCGTGCCTCGGCCATGCTATCTCGTCGATGTGCTCCCGGTATTAAGCGGTTCCCGTCAGAGGACCAGTACCGCCGCAGCGATGGTCGTGGTCCAGAATCCCTTCTCGCCAACGGTCGCGATCTGGTTCACCGAGCGGGTGCGGACGATGCGGTTGTCAATGCTCCATATTTCGCGCTTTTCGTCCCACGAGGCGTCGGGGTCAAACTCGATGCCGTAAGTGGTCGCAAGCATCTCGGCGGCAAGGTCCTCGACATAGTCCTCCAGCTCCTGTAGCCCCATGCCGATAGCGTGGTGCTCGGAGAGGTAACCGTAGTGGTCGCGGTTGCGCGGCACCGCGACACCGACGCCGGAGCTGACCAGCGTCCCCTGCTGGTTGCTTTCGGAGCGAGCCATGACGACCGGGACCACCTGTCCCGGCTGGAGCATTTTTGCTCCAGCCGCCGGCTCGACAAACTCGCAGCGCGGCGGCAGGATTGAGGATACGGATACGAGGTTGTAGCATTCGATACCCGCCTCGCGCAGCGCCAGCTCGAATGAGGCGAGCTTCTCGCGATGGGTGCCGGTGCCGCGAGTCAGGAAGAGCGAATGCGGCGTGAAGGCGGAACGGGGCACTCGATTGCACTACCGGCGGTATTTATATAGGTCGTCTGCAAGCCGGCCAACGGCCAGCAGCCCCTGCCGCCCCGCATGTTTGGCGATTGACGAAGCGGAATACGCTTATTGTTATATAGACCCTCTGACTGCCGCCGCGTGGACGCCCAGCTGACTCGCCGTATGGCGGGTGAAATCGTGGTCTCGGACAGCCCCGGCGAGACGCTCCGCAAGTGGCGCGAAATCTTCCAGCTTTCACAGAAGCATCTGGCGAGCCTCCTAGGGGTGAATCCGAGCGTGGTGTGCGATTTCGAGAAAGGCCGCCGCCGCTCGCCCGGCATCGGAACTGTGCGGCGACTGGTCGAAACCATGGTGAGCTACGACCGCGCGCACGGCGGCCGCATCGTTACCAGCATGGAGGGACAGCAGGGAAACTCGGCCATCACCAGCATCCAGGAATTCGCTATCGGGCTGCCGATTGCGAACATCGTCGAAGCGGTTGGCGGCAAGGTGCTCGCCGGGGAGGATGAACTGGAGCGCCCCATCTACGGCTATACCATCGTTGACGCGCTGCGCGCGATTACCACTTTCTCGGGCGCCAACTTCGGCCAGATGTATGGCTGGTCCAACGAGCGTGCGCTCTTCTTTACGGGAGTCAAGTTCGGCCGCTCGCCGATGATTGCGGTGCGGGCGCACCCGGTCAAGCCACGGCTGGTCTGCTACATCCAGCCCGGCAGCGTTGACAAGTTGGCGTCAACGCTGGCGAAAATGGAACGGATTGTGCTCGTCAGGACGGATTTATCGCTGGGGCAGGTCCAGGCGGGACTGGAAAAATTATGAGCGGAATCGTAAGCTACGGCGCGTATATCCCGCGCTACAAGATTGAGACCACCGAAATCGCCTCGGTGTGGGGCCAGGACGGCAGCGCCATGGCGCGCAACCTGAACGTCTTTTCCAAGTCGGTCCCGGGGCCGGACGAGGACGTCATCACCATCGCGGTCGAGTGCGCCCGCACGGCGATGAAGCGCTGCGGCGTGACCGGACAGCAGGTCGGCGCAATCTACACCGGCTCCGAGTCGCACCCCTATGCGGTCAAGCCCAGTTCGACCGTCGTGGCGGAGGCAGTCTGCGCGACGCCCTACCTGACCGCGGCCGACTACGAGTTCGCCTGCAAGGCGGGGACCGCTGCGATCCAGACCTGCCTCGGCATGGTCGGCGACAGGCAGATTGACTACGGCCTCGCGATTGGTGTCGACACCTCGCAGTCGGCACCGGGCGACGCGCTGGAGTATTCAGCCTCCGCGGGCGGCGGCGCGTTCCTGATTGGCCGTGACAAGGTGATTGCCGAAATCAACCATACCACTTCCTACACGACCGATACCCCCGATTTCTGGCGGCGCGAGGGGCAACAATACCCGCGCCACGGCGGCCGCTTCACTGGCAAGCCAGCCTACTTCCGGCATGTCGCCAGCTGCGCGCAGCTGACGATGGAGATGGCCGGCACCGAGGCGAAGGACTACCAGTATATCGTGACGCACCAGCCCAACGGCAAGTTCCCCGTGCGGGTCGCCAAGGCGCTGGGCTTCACCACCGAGCAGGTCGAGACGGGGCTGATGACGCCGCGCGTCGGCAACACCTACTCGGGTGCGGTCTTCCTCGGGCTGGCCGCGGTCTTTGACGTCGCAAAGCCGGGCGACCGCATCCTCTCCATCGCCTACGGCTCGGGCGCCGGCAGCGACGGGTTCGACATTACCATCACCGACCATATCGAGAATCTGGACCGCAGCGCCACCGTCGAGCAGATGATAAGCAGGATGAAAATAATCAACTATCCCACCTACGCCAAGTATCGCGGGAAAATCCACATGGGGTCGGGCGGATGAGGGACGTCTCGATTATCGGCGCCGGCATCACCAAGTTCGGCGAGCTGTGGGACAAGTCGCTACGCGAGCTGGGGCTGATGGCCGGGCTGGAAGCAATCCAGGACGCTGGCATCAGCAGCAGCGACATCGACGCGCTCTACGTCGGCAACATGGCGGCCGGGTCGCTGGTGCAGCAGGAACACGTCTCGGCACTGATTGCCGACTACTGCGCCATGGCTGGCGCGCACGTCCCGTCGACGCGTATCGAAGGCGCCTCCGCCTCGGGCGGGCTGGCGTTGCGGCAGGCGTACATGGCGGTCGCGGGCGGCTTCATCGACGTCGCAGTCGTTGGCGGCGCCGAGAAGATGACCGACGTCAGCGACTCGGAATCGGCGCACACGCTCTCGATGGGCGCCGACGAGGAGTGGGAGTCGCAGCAGGGCGCAACCTTCGCGTCGCTGCACGCGATGATGGCACAGGCGCACATGACCGAGTTCGGGACGACGCGCGAGATGCTCTCGGCCGTCGCTTCGAAAAACCACGGCCACGCGGCGCTCAACCCGCAGGCGCAATTCCCCTTCCCCATCAAGCCCGAAGCGGTCTCCAGCTCGGGGCTGGTCTCCGACCCGCTGCGGATGCTCGACTGCGCACCGCAGAGCGACGGCGGCGCGGCGGTAGTGCTGTGCGCTAGCGAGCGCGCAAAGGAGTTTTCGAAGAAGCCAATCTCGATTGTCGGCTCGGGGCAGGCGTCCGACACGCTCAGCCTGCACCACCGCGCCAGCCTGAGCCGCATGCCGGCCATCGCCGTCGCCGCCGAGCGGGCGTTCGCGCAGGCCGGCCGCAAGCCGGCCGACGTCAGCGTCGCCGAAATCCACGATAACTTCACCATCTCCGAGCTGATAGCGCTCGAGGAAATCGGCCTTGCCGAGCGCGGCTCCGCGGGGCAGCTGACGCTCGATGGCACCACCGCCCTCGGTGGCGCCATCCCGGTCAACACCGGCGGCGGCCTCAAGGCGCGTGGCCACCCGCCCGGCGCAACCGGCGTCGCGCAGGCGGTCGAAATCGTGCAGCAGCTGCGCGGCACCGCTGGCGAGCGGCAGGTCAAGGGCGCGACGCTGGGGCTGCTCGAGAACCACGGCGGGACCGG
>PSPB01000032.1 GCA_003193815.1 Methanobacteriota archaeon | reverse complement strand
AGCAGCCGACGATGTCCGTCCCCCCGGAAATGGAGGCGAGCTGGATGTCATCGTGGACGTTCTGGTAAACCCAGTCGAACTGCTCGGACACTAGCGGCGCGCCGGTCGAGAGCAGCGCGCGGAGCTGCCGCAGGTCGGCCGCGTCGCGCGGCACCAGCCCAGCACCGGCGCATGACGCAAGGAATTTGGGTGAGGTGCCGAAGTGGGTGGTGCCGGTGCGCTCCGCTAGGCGCCACAGCGCGCCGAGGTCGGGATGCCCCGGGCTGCCGTCGTAGAGCACGATGGTCGCCCGCGAGGCGAGCGCCGAGACCAGCCAGTTCCACATCATCCAGCCGCAGGTGGTGAACCAGAAGAGCCGCTGGCCCGACTGCAGGTCGCACTGCAGCTGGTGTTCCTTCAGGTGCTGCAGCAGCGTCCCGCCCGTCGAGTGCACAATCGACTTGGGCGGGCCGGTCGTTCCCGACGAATACATGATGTAGAGTGGGTGGTCGAAATCAACCGGCTCGAACTCCGGTTCCGCGGCCGCGTTGTCGAGCAGGTCGGGGTATTCGACGACCGACCCGTGCGCCAGTTCGCCCGCGGCTCCCGAAAACGGGATGCGGATAACGTGCTCGATATCCGCAATCTGCCCCAGCACGCCGTTTACCTTCGCGTCGAGAGCGAAGAGCTTCCCGTTGTAGCGGTAGCCGTCGGCAACGACGAGTAGCTGCGGCCGCACCTGCCCGAAGCGGTCCACCACGCCCTGCGCGCCGAAGTCGGGCGAGCAGGAAGTCCAGACGCCGCCCGACGCGGTCGTCGCCAGCATCAGCACCAGCGTCTCGACGCAGTTCGGGACGAACGCCGCCACGCGTGTTCCCTTGCGCAAGCCGAGCGCGCGCAGGCCGGCCTGCGCGCGCGCCACCCGCTGCCGCAGCTCGCCGCGCGTCAAGCGCACGTCGTCGCGCCCTTCGGCGCAGCCGATGACTGCGGGAAGTTCGTCGTCAGCCGCCAACAAATTCTCGGCGTAGTTGAGGTGCGCGCCGGGGAACCAGCGCGCGCCCGGCATCGCCGGCTCGGCCAGTACCGTGTCGTAGCCGCGGCTGGCGCGCAGCCCCGAGAACTCCCAGAAGTGGGCCCAGAACGCTTCCATCTCGTCGAGCGACCAGCGGTGGACGTCAGCGTAGGTTTCGAGCTTCGCCGGCGCCGATTGCATAAAGTGCCAGAGCAGGCTTGCCTCGCGGCGCTCCTGCGACGGCTCCCACAGCACGGGATTCACGGCGTGGCAGCGCCCGCGACTGAAAAAGCTACAGCATCCCGGCTTTCTGGATAATCATTAGCTGCTCGGTCGAGAGTTTTTCGCCGGCGAGGAACTTGCCGAACAGCTCCTCGGCGTTTGCGACGCTCTCGATGGCGCTGGCGCCAGTCCCGCCCTTGCGCCGCTCGGCGACCACCTTGTCGATGGCCGAGAGCTGCCGCAGTTGCTCGATATAATCGGCGTGGACTTCGTCCGCCTGCTCCTTGGAATTGACGAAAGCGCGTTGCGCGGCGTCCGCCTTGCGGCGTGCGATGCGGTTCGCCTTGAGCGCCTCGCGCATCAGCTCGTGCGCATTCTGCGCCTCGTCGCGGACGCGCTTCATCTCGTGCGTCAGCTCCTTGCGCTTCTTCTCGCCAGCGCGGAACAGGTCGCGCGCTGCGGCGACCTCCTCGTCGCCATCCATCATCTCGTCCTGCGCGGTAATCTGCGTTTGCAGCGCGCCGATTTTCTCGACGAGCTCGCGCTCTTTCTTGATGCTCATCGAGCTGGTCATCTGCTTGATTTCCAGCTCCTGGATTTGCCGCCGTAGCTTCGGGACGGGCGGCAAGTGGGTGCCGGAGAAACGGGCGCGCTTCAGCGACAGGAATTGCTCGCGCAGATGGTCAACCTCGTCGAGCACCTCGCGCCGCTCGTCGCGCACCTGGCTCACGTCGAAGTTGAGGCCGTTGCGCAGGGTGCGCTGGTATTGCACCTGTTCCATCTGTACCTTCGCCTCATTGTTCAGCTCGTTGCGCTCGGCAGCGTGCGATTGTGACTCGAGGTTCATCTCGTCGCGCTTGATGCGCAGCACTTCGGCCGCCTCGTTGACTTCCTTGCGGTGCGCCTTGAGCTCCTTCTGCGAGAGCTCGGAGTAGTCAATTGCGGCTTCTGCGGTTTCCCCACCGCCGACGCCGGCTTCTTCCAGCCGCGCCAGCAGCTCAGCCTTGGTGCCGGAGACCGGGAGCTCCCGCTCGCGCAGTTTCTCCTTCAGGTCGGCGACCTTCAGGCCAGCGTATTCGCTGGGTGCAGGCGTGTCGCCTGCCGGGGCGTCGGGGGCGGGTTCCTCGATTTCGGTCTCCATCGCTTCTCCCGGGGCAGGGCCCCGCTGGCGGGCCTAACCGAAGAGGGCACCGAGTCCTTCGACTGCTTCCTCTTCACTGACTTCTTCTTCCTCGGCTTCTGCTTCCTCTGCGGGGGCTTCGCCGCCAGACTCGTCACCAGACGCGGCCGGAGCTGCAGCGGCTGCCGGGGCAGCTACTGCGGCGGTTGCCATGGCTTCCTCGATGTCCACGCCTTCCAGCGCGGCCACGAGGGCCTCGGCCCGTGCTTTGTCGGTCTTCAGGCCTGCGGCCTTGAGGACCTTGGTGACGCTCTTGGCGTCAATCTCGGCGCCCGCCGAGTTGAGCAGCATTGCCGAATAGATGTATTCCATTTTTTGTTTCCTCCTATTCGAATAGTGCTCCTAATCCTGATACGGCGTCTTCCTCGGACGCCTCTTCTTCTTCCTCGTCGTCGTCTTCCGATTCCGACGCGGCTTCCGCCTTGGCGGATGGCGCTGCGGCGGCGGGTGCCGCAGCGCCCTGCATCGCCTTCAGCTCATCGTCGGCACCGTCACCGGCGTGGCCGGCGACGCCCAGCATCTGCTGGTGCGCCTCGGCGAGCAGCGCGGCGATGGTCGCCTCCGACGGCCACGCCGCGGCGTGCGCCACGGCGAGTGCGTCGCGGCGCGCCTTCGAGAGCAGCGGCACCGTCGTGGTGTTGCTGAACCAGCGCGCGTGCATCGCGAGGTTGAATGCTCCGGCGGTCGCTGATTGCAGCTGTCCGCGGAACTCGTCATAGTCAATATCCAGCACTTCGGGCGGGTAGAAGTTCTCCCCGTCGTATGCGCCGAGCAGCTCCATCCCCATCGTAATCGGGAAGATTTCGAGCTTCGCAAGGGCTCCAGCCACCGGCGCCGAAATGGTTTCGCCCTCCGCGACGGCAACGTGCCGCTTGCGAATCACGATTTGCCCCTTCTCGATGGCGGCCGGGAAGCCTGCCTGCTGGAATTCGCCCACGATGGGACCGGCCGGGAACGGCGTCGGCCCTTTCTCGATGACGATATCTGCGCTGGCGATCTCGCCGCCCTTCGCGGGCGCCTGCGTCTGCGCTTCGCTGAGCATGCGGAAAATCGTGAACGGGCTCCCCTCGCCGGTCAGCAGCGCCAGCTGCTCCTTACGGAACGCGTCGGCTAGCTTCTCGAGCCCGGGGCGCTTCGCGGCAACGGAATCGATGGCGCGGCGCAGCAGCCGGTTGCGGCTCATGCGCACGCGCACGCTGCGGACGCGCAGCGACTTGCGCATCTCCATCATCTGCCGCGCGGGGATGCCGCTGACGTCGACCAGCGCGACGACCGGCGCCGCGAGGTATTCCTCGAGCTGCGCGATTTCGTCGTGCTTCCACTGCGTGGCGACTGCCTGCATCAGACCCTCACCGCCTTGCCCATGGTAGTCTTGACCCAGACCGAGGCGATATTCTGGTCGCCGCGGTCGAGGTGCGACTCAATTCGCTTCAGGACCGTCTCGAGGTTCTCAACCAGCAGTTCCTGCTCCATCGCCACGTTGCCAATCGAGACGTGGAAGGTGGGGCGGTCGCGCGACCGCAGTATCACCAGGTTGCGCAGCCCGTCGATGATGCGCGCGATGTCGGCGGTCGGCGGCACCGGCCGCGGCATCTTGCCGCGCGGCCCCAGCACGACGCCCAGCGACTTGCCGATGTCAGCCATCATGCTGATTTCGGCGACGAAGTAGTCGATGCCGTCGACCACCTTGCGCGCGCGGCGCTTGTTGTCGGCGAGGTCGCCCAGCTCTTCGGGGGTAATCATCAGGTCGGCGTGCGCCTTCGCCTTCTCGGCCAGCTCCTTGCGCGCGAAGACGCCGACCTTCGCCGGCCGTCCGCGGCCGTGCGGCAGCGCCAGCTCGTCGTTGATGCGCTTCTGCGGGTTCTGCAGGTCGACATCGCGCAGGTTAATCGCTACTTCCACCGTCTCGGTGAACTTGCGCTCCTTGCGCGTCTCGAGCGCGTCTGCGATAGCCTGCTTCACGTCGCCTGCGATGGTTTCACCCCCGTAGTGTGCGGAGCAGCGCTCCTCCTACGGACTTCGCGCCGCACCCGGGGACGTATTTAAGGATTCAGCGCGCAGTCTTCAGCCATTCCAGGTCGGACTGGTAGAGCATGCGGATGTCCTTCAGCCCCAGCCGCAGCATCGCCAGCCGCTCGAGTCCCAGCCCCCACGCTAGTACCGGCGTATCGATGCCGAAGGGCGCCGTTACTTCGGGGCGGAAGATGCCGGAGCCGCCCAGCTCGAGCCAGCGGTCGCCAAACTTCACATCGACCTCCATCGACGGCTCGGTGTAGGGGAAGTAGGCGGGGCGCACGCGGACGTCAGGGAAACCCATGCGGCGGTAGAACTCCTTCAGCACGCCAATCAGCATCCCGAAGCTCGCCTCCTCCTCCATGATGATGCCCTCGACCTGCGTGAACTCCGGCAGGTGCGTCGCGTCCAGCGCCTCGCGCCGGAAGACGCGACCCACGGCGAAGACCCGCACCGGCGGCTCGCGGTGCTCCGACAGGTAGCGGATGGTGCTGACCGTCGTGTGCGTCCGCAGCAGCGCCTGCTGGGCGACCTCGCGCGACCAGTCGTAGCGCCAGCCTGTCGAGCCGGTGTCGCCGCCGGTCTCGTGGACCGCCTTGACCGCCGCGACCGCCTCTTCGTCGTCGAGCAGGAATGACTTCGGGTCGTCGAGGTAGAGCGTGTCCTGTAGCTCGCGCGCCGGGTGGTCCTGCGGAATAAACAGCGCGTCCATGTTCCAGAACGCCGACTCGACGTAGTCGCCCTCGATTTCGGTAAAGCCCATCTGGAGGAAGATGCCGCGAATCTCCTCGGTGAAGCGCGTCAGCGGGTGCAGCGTCGCCTGCGGTGCGCTTTCGGCCTGCGTCTCGAGCGAGTAGCGCTGGAAGCGCCCCTCGCGCCAGCCGCCCGACTGGAGCATCTCCGGCGTCACCTCGCCCAGCAGCTCCTCGCCGCTCAATTCGTCGAGCGCCATTCGCCCCGCCTCGGTGATGCGCAGCGTCCGCGCGACCTGCTGGCTGCGCTCGAGAATCTGCCTCCCCTGCAGCAGCTTCAGTCCCTGTGGGTCGAGGCTGTCGACCGGCTGCGCGCCGTCTGCCAGCTGCCGCAGCAGCGGCTCGTCGGCGCCCTCGGGTGCGTCGTCCCGCGCGGGGGTCAGCATCACGCCGTCGTCGCTCTTCTCGAGCCAGGCCCACTGCTTGCGCTTGAGCCAGCCAATCACGATGCGCGCCTCGTCGGCGGTGAGCGGGCCGTCGGCGAGCTTGCTGGCGGTCGCGGCGCCGTGCTCGTTGAGCCACTCAATCGCGCGCCGTTCGGGCAAGCCTTCGGCCGCGTAGCGCAGCCCTTCCTTGTTCAGCCCGACCAGCTCGGTTACCGTCTCCTCGATTTCGGCCAGCTCCTTGGTGCGCAGCCAAGAGGCGGCCGAGACCGCTTCCTGCTCGCCAAGCCCGGCTGCCTCGGCCGCCGCCGCTGGCGAGAGCTCGCCAGCGGCGAGCGCGCGGAGCACTTTCTGTTCGTTGGCGGAGAGATCCACGGCGTGCAATCCCCCCGGCTCTAAAGCGTTGCCCAGAGCGGCTCGAGCTGCGCCAGCTGCCGCAGGATTTCGTCGCGCACGTCGGGCGGCTGCTTGCCGTCGGTATCGACGATGAGGTCGTAGCCGGCCGGGTCACGGTAGTCGAAGCCGTAAAGCTCGAGGTAGCGCTGCCGGTCGTCATCGTCGCGGCGCGTGTTGTCGCGCAACTGCGCAGCGACGTCGGCAGCGCCCTCCAGCTTCAGCGCTGCGACCGCCTCGGCCAGCGCCGCGAGCGTCTCCGGCTCGCCCGGCGGCAGCGTGTCGCGCGCCAGCCGGCCGGCGTCATTGCCCAGCTCGCGCTTCAGGAACCGCACCGCCTGTTCGCGGCGCGAGCAGCGGAAGTAGAGCCGCGCCATGTTCTCCTTGCCGAGCGACGCCATGAAGCCGCCGAGCCAGCCCGGCTGCCGCCCCTCGATGACCGCCATGCTCCCGTCGAGTCCCGCACCACCAATCCACTCGCAGGTGGCGTAGTCAATTTCGACATCTATCCCGCGCTCGGTCAGCAGCCGCCGCGCCTGCTCCGCGACCGAGATTCCGCGCCGTGCTGCCGCCTCGCGGAAGAGCCCGCCGACCGAGCGGCAGACGCCGCTGAAGTGGCCGGCCAGCATCCGCGCCTGCGTCGACTTGCCGGTCAGCT
>PSPB01000031.1 GCA_003193815.1 Methanobacteriota archaeon | reverse complement strand
GGCAACGCGCACGCCAACAGCCAGCGGCTGCAATCGACTACCGCCGACGACCGGCCGTGGGTCACCGCGCACGGCGACGGCGTCGTGCATTACCTCGGCAATAACGGCGTTTCGGTGCCGGGCATTCCCCTTACGGACGGCACCAGCGGCGTCGGCCGCTACTGGTACTACCGCGGTACGACTGTCGGCGACCAGGTAGTCTTCGATCAGGGACGGGTCATCGAAGGCGGCTGGGCGCACATCGCCGCCGAGACCGATGGACCCCACGTCTACATCGTGCAGGAGGCTAACAACGGCGGCAGCGGCGGTGTCAAGGTATGGGTCTCCGATGACTGGGGTGCCAACTGGGCCGAGCCGGTCATCGTCGGCCCCCTGGAAGGCTCACACCCTGAGGGCTACCCCTGGATAGCGGCGGGCGAGAACGGTACCGTAATGGTCGCCTGGCAGGAATCCCCGCAAGGCGGCAAGGCGGCCGGGACGCTCTACCTCAGCCGCAGCGACGACTACGGCGTGACATGGGAATACTGGGACGTCACCCCGCGCGAGGCGGTCTTCCTCTACCCCACCATCGACCTCGGCGCCGAAAACCGGCTCGGCTTCGCCTACTACGCCAACGAGGGCAACGGCACCCACGGTGAGCACACCGCCGGCGACCGCTGGTACCTTTACGGCGCCATCGCCGACGACCTGCAAGTGGGTGAGCAGCTAGAGTTCCTCAAGGCCGACCCGCAGCCGCTGCACACCTCCAGCGAGGCGGAGGCGGCGGCCGACGACCTGCACCCGCTGCACGATTTCTTCGAAGCGGTCATCGCCCCCGACGGCAGCCTCAACATCGCTTACCAGTACAACCTCGGGCAACACCCCTGGGAAGTCGACGAGGAGCAGCGCTACCTGATGTTCATCCGCGGCGAGCTGGCCTGACCGCCCCTGCTATAAACGAGTTCCAGCTTCCTCCAGTATGGCTGGCCACGGGCGGACAGGATACCTGGCAGGGGTCTTCGATTACTGTCACGAAGGCCACGTGAATATAATTCGTCGGGCATCAGGGGAATGCGATGTCCTCATCGTAGCGGTAGTGGCAGACAACTTCGCATCCCGCTACAAGGCCCAGACGCTCAGTTATAATGAGCAGTGGCGACTGGCCGCTGTCGAGGCCCTGGATATCGCCCAGCATGTAGTGCTAGTCGATAACAACGACCATGAACCATTCTATCGCGAATACGGGGTTACACACCTGTTCCACGGCACCGACTGGGAGAAGGAGCCCTACATCGATTTCATGGGGCGGGCGGCAATCGACCGAGGGAATATCCAGATAGTCATGCTTCCCCACACTCCCGGCATCAGTAGCAGCCAGTTGCGTGAGCGAGAAATGCCAGCCCCTGGAGAGGACGCGGACTGAATATCAGGCAACCCGAAGCTCGCTGGCCAGGTAATCACAAACTCGCCGGGAATTATTCCCGTCACAATACTTGTGGAAAATGCGCTTCACTCTAACCTGCTGCCGGTCAGGGGTTCCATTATTCAGCGCCTTCTGTAATTCAGCCAAGAAGAAGTCAAAAGTCTGGTTGAGCCTTCCGGGGAAAATAGACTCGTAGTCATAGAGCAGGCCTCGATTTTCCATATAAGATTCCAGGTCATAACAGTAGCTGACAACGGGGCGGTCCAGCAACAGGTAGTCAATCCAGGCACTGGAATAATCGGTTACCAGGATGTGGGCGTGCCTGAGCAGGGTACCTACTTCCCTGCAAGGCGAATCAGAGACATCAAGGACCTCTATACCATCAAAATCTAGGGCCGGTGTATTCGGGTGTTTTTTCACGCAAAATACAGCATCATGTCGTTCCAGCATTTCACCCAGCTTGCGGCATTGTTCTCTGGTAAAATTCTGTGAAGTCCTCAAGCTCTTCCCTCCAAGTGGGCAGGTACAGGACCATTTTCCGGCCCTGGAGCTTTGCCTCGAGCCAGGCAGACTCTTCCCGAAGGTCCGGGGCAAGGTCATTCTCTGCCTGGAGCAACATGTCATTTCGGGGCAGGCCCGTGGTCCAGACACGCTGCCGCGGCAGCCTGAAGGAGGCCTGCATTGCCAGCTGGTCCAGTTCTGAGCTACAGATTGTGGCCCTAGGGACCTTAAATTGCTGCCTGAGTGTTTGTTCGTCTTCATTCCTGGCAGTATACCCGATTCCCTTGACCGGGATACCATGCCATAGGTTGATTAATTTCCGCCTCCGGAAATCCATTGAATCCGAGTATGGTATGTCGCCCCTGCCATGATGGATGATTATTATTCGGGCCCTCAGCCAGGCCAGCAACCCTTCCAGGCTATGAAAGAAAATAGCCCCATCGCCATTCCAGCCTCCTTTCTGGTAACAGAGAATTACACACTCAAATTCAGGGTGCCGGGAGGCTGAATCATGAAAGAAGCGAATGTTATCACGGAATTCCTGCCGGTCCTGGACCGGGAAGAGCAGCAGGTTTTCAGTCTTGGGAAACAAACGGTCAAGTATTAACAGAAAATAGCGGAATAATTCAAATGTCAGGTGAGGGGTCAAGTTTTCTTCCTCGCTCCTTTGTCGCCTGTTTACCCTGCTTTTTCAGAATGGCCACAGGGCCTGAAAGGTCTTGCGGTCCCGGATATCCAGCACACCAAACCGGGAGGCAAGCCACAGGAACGCAAGGCAGTAAACAATCAGGCCACCAGCCAGCAGGATTTCGTCCCTGAGACCGATGACCCAGAGTGATGCTGCGGGTACGCCAGCCAGCAACGAAACCAGCGTTGCAGTAGCAATTGCCCTCCAGGGACAGAGCCGGGAGAGAGGGATTTTCAGGGTACGAGCCGTCTGGCGCATGACAAAAATCGTTGATAGCCAGGCTACTACTACCGTAGCAACGGGAATCCCCAGGAGGCGCATATCGCCTTCCAGCGTAACTAGCAGAGTATAACTGAGGATTACGTTGATTATGGACATGGATGAGGCCAGTCGGAAGAGGAAGCGTGTCTGTCCACTGGCCATGAGGACCCAGCCCAGACTGAACGGGCGGCTTGGCAACAGGAGCAGGTAAATCATGAAGACCGGCACGGCACCGGAATAGTCGGCCGTGAACAGGAAAACAATCAGCGGCTGGGCGATTATAGCCAGCCCCACCGCGAAGGGCAGGAATACCCGTGCCAGCGTGTGCACGCTTTCGCTGTAGAGTTTTTCGATATCCGAAAGTCGCCCTTCTTTATGCGCAGCAGACATCCTGGGCGTCACCACCTGGGCTGCGGACTGGGTGATCCAGCCGAAAATGGGGGACCAGAGCGACCCAATGTAATAAACCGCAAAAATCGTCGTCGAGAAGAAGATACCCACAAGATATTTGTCGATGTTCAGGTTGATGACATAGATAAGGGCAGTAAGCCCTACTGGAATGCCGTAGGCCAGCTGCTCGCGCATGAAAGCTGCACCAGAAACGCCATGGCGCAAGTATCGTGGGAAAATGTATGCCAGGACCGTCAGGACCTTAATCGTGGCAGTAATCAGGATTCCGTGAAGCATCCCCATGGCGCTGGGATTCAGCCACGCTGCGAGCGGGAGCACAACGAGGTCCAGCAAGCTGAATCCAATCATGGTCCACATCGCTGCTTTGGCGCGGTCTTCAAGCACCAGCAGGTTCTGGAATGGCGTTACCAGCAGCATCAACCCGGTGTAAACGCCCAGCAGGAGGAGATACTGTTTCAACGGATGGGATGGCTGCCAGACTTCCAGCATCCCTTGGGCGGCCCCGAAGAGCAGGATGACGAACAGCGATGCCAGTCCGAGCAATCCCCAGGTCTGTCGGATTAGCTGCGGCCGTTCTGCGGCCTCCATACGCGGGAAAAAGTATTGCAGGGACTGGGGCGTTCCAAGCAGGAGCAACGCCTGTATGGAAACGTAGACCAGGACCAGCTGCTGGTAAGTGCCATATTCATCTCTTATGAGCAGTCGTGTCAGGGCGATTGGAATAGCCAGACTCAGGCCAAACGCGATGGCGCGGCCATAGATGAGAACGGCCACCTTGCGGGCCAGCATGGTTGAGATACTGGGGGGAGCAGGCTATAACGGTGTCCGAAATGGACGGGCGTGACTTCTTCACTGCGTATTGCCATGGTGTCCAGCGCCCGCAGCATCCATACCATCCGTTGGGTGGAGTGGCTCAAGGGTCGCGGCCACGAAGTGGCGCTCTTTTCGCTCGTGGAAAACAGCGGTGCAACCCATTTTGGTCCAGAGCCACCGCTTGACCGCCGCTACCTATTCACCCTCGGGAGTACCGTGCGCCGGACTACCGCCCGGTTGCGAAGGATGCTGGATGATTTTGCCCCTCAAGTCGTGCACGGGTTCAATCTTGTCAATCATGGCAATTATGCGATCAGGGCCGGCCGCCATCCAGTGGTAATCACGGCTCTGGGCTCTGACGTCCTGTTGGCTCCGGATGAATCCTGGCTACTGTCAAGAATAGTCCGGAAAACTGCCTTGGGGGCGGACCGAGTGATTGCTCCGCCCGTCCTCGCAGAGAACCTGCGGAAATGGGGGGTTAACGAGAAACGTCTGCTTCCCCTCATATTTGGAGTGGATTGCGATTTATTCAAGCCGGGTCGCAAGGAGCTCCTGGTGCTGTTCAGCCGTGGTTTCCGGGAGGTTTACGACCCCCTTTGCCTGGCAAGAGCCATTCCCGAGGTCATCAGGGAGGTCCCAGAGGCACGATTCATCCTGGCTGGTAACGGGCCACTTCGGGAGGAAGTTGCGGAGATGCTCGAAGATGCCGGGCCAAACGTCAGCCTTCCCGGTCTCTTGCCGGAAAATAAGTTGGCAAATCTCATGGGCCGGGCGAGGGCGGTGGTTACTCCAGCCCTTTCCGACAGCATCCCGCTGACGGCGCTCGAAGCAATGGCTTCCGGGGCAGTCCTGGTTGCCAGCGACATCAAGGCCAATCGGCAATGGGCGTCTACCAGCGCGCCGGTGCTCCTGTTTCCTCCCGGTGATGCGGATGCGCTGGCGAAGGCACTGGTTCGCGCGCTCACCGAAGAGGGGCTGTCGCAACAGGCGCTGGAGCAGGGGCCGCCGCTCGTTGATGCAAACTGGCGCTGGGACGAAGCGGCCGCGACCGTTGAAGCACTGTATCACGAACTTTGCAGCAGTCGCGCGTAGAGGTCAGGCAGCTTGCCCTGTCGTGCATCCCAGGTGAATAGTTTTCGTGCGATATGTTGACCCTTCGAGGCCATTGTTGCCAGGTCATCCCGGGACAGCAGCTCCCGCATGCCAGCCGCCACGGTCGCGGGATTCGTGGAATCTACTGACTGGCCGGCGGCAGACAACGCAATCAGGCGGTCCAGCAGCGGTCCCCGTGCCGAAAGGACGGGGAGCCCCATAATCAGGTACTCGAAAATCTTGGTCGGCAGTCCCTTCAGGTACCGCTCGGTGGGCTGGAGCAGGGACAACCCCAGGCTAGCCTGTGACACCACTCCGGCCAGTTCCCGGTGGTCTACCCACCCGAGCCACTCCACCTGCAAGTCATGCTCCCGGTCGAACGCACGGCATTTCTGTTCCAGATTATCGTCATAGAATCCACCGGCAATCATCAGTCGGACGTCAAACGACTTCCGGAGCAGGCGCAACGCCTCCAGCATCACCAAGATACCACGGCGCTCGGTCAGGCTGCCGACATAGAGCATCACCGGGGGGCCGTCCGGTCTGGAACTGGAAACTGATGGAAAGTTCGCCAGGCGGGGATAGTTGGGCAGGACCAGAATCCGGCCATACTTGGCAAGACGGCGGCCGAGCCTGTTGTCAACCGTGACGATGGCGCTGGCACGAGGCGCAGCCACTTCGATGGCAAGCGCCGTCAGTTGCGCCGCCAGCGGCCCCTGCAGCTCACGCTTCATCGGCACCAGGTACTCGTGGCAGTCCCATACCACCGGCTTCCCGGTCAGCGGTCGCAGAAGCAGCGCGTAGAGCAGCGGGTCCAACTCGTGGCAATGGAACGCATCGTAGCGCCCGCGCAGTGCCAGCCGTAGCAGCCGCAGCGCGGTCGCGCCGGGCGGGCCGGCGGTCGAGACGCAGCGCACCGTAAGGCCATCCACCTCCTGCACTTCGCTGCGCGTGTGGGGCGTCAGGATTTCCACGTCGTATCCCGCGTCGGCCAGCGTGCGCGCTTCCTTCCAGACCCGCTGGTCGAACGGTGTCAGGAATTCGCGGTCGCAGATTACCCCGATGCGCGCCACGCTCGCCGAAGGCAATACCCCTAAAAGAGGACGCTCCGCCTCCGGCAGCGTGCGGGTGCTGATGGTCGCGCCGTCGGTGCGAGTGCCGGACACGCTGGGGCAGACGCTGCACCAGCTGGCGCTGGCCGAAGGGCTGGTGGCGCAAGGGGTCGCGGTGACGCTGCTCTGCCGCTGCGGGACCGCGCGCACCGAGAACGGCGTGCAGCTCGAGCCGGTGCCCGACCGTGGCCTGCCGGGAGAGCGGCTGCTATTCACGCGGCTTGCCGCCGTGCGGGTGCGCGAACTGCTCGGTGCAGGCGGCTTCGACCTGGTGCACGACCGCGGCTACCTCTTCGCCGGAGCCGGCGTCCGCGAGGCGGCGCGCACGGGGGTGCCGTCGGTACTGCAGATTGACGATAACTGGCTGCGGTCGGAGACTACGGCGAGCCGGCTGGCACGAACCTGGCCCTACCTCGAAGCGGCGCGGCGGTCGTGCCGCGAGCAGGTTTCGCTGGCGACCGGTGGCTTTGCAGTGAGCCGCACGCTGCGGCAACAGGCGGCACACTGGCACCCCGACGCGACCGGCTTCGCCGCAATCCAGAACGGCTACGAGTCAGAGCGCTTTGTGCCGGGAGCCGAGCCGCTCGGCATCCGCGAGCGGCTCGGCCTCGACGGCCCGCTAGCGGTCTTCGTCGGCGCGTTGGGGCCGTGGCACGGGACCGACGAGCTGCTGGCACTGGCGCGCGCGCTGCCGCGGCTGGCGGTCGTCATCGCCGGCGGCGGCTACGGGCTGGCGCTGCCGGAGCTGCCTAACCTGCACCATGTCGGCCGGCTGGAACGCGCCGACGTGCCGCGGCTGCTGGCGGAAGCGGACCTCGGGCTGGCGCCCTACCCCGCGCGCGACTACGGCTTCTCGCCGCTGAAGATTTTCGAATATATGGGCTGTCGCCTCCCCGTCGTGGCGACCGCGCTGCCGTCGGTGCGCGAAGCGACCGCCGGGAACGCGCTGCTGACGCCACCGGGCGAGATGGCCGCAGGCGTAAAGCGGCTGCTCGACTCGCCGGGGTTGATGGACCGGCTTGGCGCGGCGGGGCACGCTTTCGCACTCCGCGAGCGCACGTGGGAGCGCACCGTCACGCGGACGCTCGAACTCTATGCGAGATTCGTATGAGCTTCGCGCCGGCGCACCTGAGCCTGCTGTTCCACATCCACCCCGACGACGACCCGCTGCTGCACGGCTCGACCGGCCTCGGCATCTGCCTGCCGCAGGGCGCCTATGCCGCGCTCGAGCGGCAGCCGGCGAAGCGCACCAGTATCGCCTTCTACGAAGGCAAACGCAAGGTGAAGGACCCGGTCACGCGCCGCGCGGTCGAGCTGGCGCTGGACGGCCCCGAGAAGCTCACTTTCTGGCTGCGGCGCGAGATGCCGCTCGGCGCCGGGATGGGGATGTCGGGCGCGACCGCGCTCGCCGCCTGCCTCGAGCTGGGCGTCGGCCTCGAGCGCGCGACGCGCGCCGCGCACCAGTCGGAAATCGAGCACTCGACGGGGCTCGGCGACGTGATGGCGCAGGCGGCGGCGTTGCGCGACGGCCCCGGGGCGCGGCTGGTGCAGCGCCGCAGCCCGGGCGTGGGCGGCGACGTCGTGACGTCGTCGCTCGACGGCGCGCTGGCGCTCTGCCTCTGCGGCGACGGGCGCAACACCAGCGACGTGCTCAAGGACGACGGCTGGCGCGAAATCATCAACGGTGCCGCGACCGCCCACCCGCTGCCGGCGCCGACGTTGCGCGCCTTCCTCAAGGCGGGCCGGCTCTTCAGCGAGCTCTCGGGACTGATGCCGCCGGAAGCGGCCACTGCGCTGGCGGAGCTGCCGATGGGCGCGGTCGGAACGGTCGCGCACCTCGGGACCGCGGTGGTCGTGACCGGTGAAGAGATTGAGCCTATCGCGGCCGAGCTGGAGCAGTTCGGCGAAGTGCGGCGCTTCTAGGCGGCACTCGGCGAGCCGGGGAACTTGCCGGGCAGGAAGCGCGCCAGCGCCAGCTTCTCAAGAAGGCTTTCCTTGCTGGAGCCGGGGACCAGAATATTGTCGAGCACGTCCTGGAGTGTCGCGACCGGGACGACCTCGATTTTGCCGCGATAGCGTGATTCGAGCAGCACGTCCTGCATGTTGGCCTCGGGAATGAGCACCTTGCGGATGCCCACCTCGGCGGCGGCCTCAATCTTGGCGGTGACGCCGCCGACCGGCAGCACCTGCCCGCGCACCGAGAGCGACCCCGTGAGCGCGATTGACTGGTCCACCTCCGCCTCTTCCAGCGCGGAAATCACCGCGGCGGCGATGCTCACCGACGCGCTGTCGCCCTCGACGCCTTCGTAGGCGCCGACGAACTGGACGTGGATATCGTATTTCGTAATGTCCTCTCCCGTATATTTCTTGACCAGCGCCGAGACGTTCTGCACCGCCTCCTTGGCGATTTC
>PSPB01000030.1 GCA_003193815.1 Methanobacteriota archaeon | reverse complement strand
CGCGAAAACCTGCGGGCGCAGCATGCTGGTGTCGGTGATGCCGATGAGCCGCCACGCGTCCGGAACCGACTGCGCGATGATGAAGAACCAGGGGCCGTCTGGCGAGCCGTGGATGTGGGTCGCCTGCAGCTGGCTGTAGAGCTCCTGCCTGTCGGGGGGCAGCAATGTGAAGTCACGCTCGGTCGTCGGTGCCAGTGACTCTATGACCCACTCGAGCGGGTAGCCATAGAGGCGATGGTGCAGGTCGAATACCTGTACCGAGACCTCGGTGTCGGTCTGGAACAGCGGCCGCAGCCCGCGCTGCGCCAGGTAGTCGCAGACTGACTCGTAGTTGGCGAAGTCGCCGTTGTGGACCAGCGCCTCGTTCAGCCCGACGAAAGGGTGCGCCCCGCCGGGGTGCCATACCTTGCCCTTCGTGGGATAGCGGTGGTGGCCAATCCAGACATGCGCGTCCAGGTTCTCGAGCTGGTAGCAGCGGATGACGTCATCCCCGTAGCCAACCATCTTCAGCACCAGCAGGTTCCGCCCGTGGCTCAACACAAACGCCTGCGTCCCGCGGTCGCCGGCGTAGAATTCACGGTTGAGCCGGAACGAAGTCTGGAAGACATACTCGTCGGCCAACTCGCGCCCGGTCGGCGGCAGCCCGTGCGGCAGCTCGACTCCCTCGCCGAAGGCCGCCAGCATCCCGGCGCGCGGCCGCACGAAGTAAACCGCCACATCGGGCGGTCGCACCTCGAGCCCCTCGATGCGCTCCCAGTCGTCGCTGACCGGGAACTCGTGGGTATGGTCGACTTCGTAGGCGCCCCTGATAAGTGATTCGACCTCCGCGCGAGCCCCCTCATCAAGGTAGGCGACCGCGAGCAGGTAGTCCTGCTCGAGCAGTTCTGTGTCGACGCCGAACTGCGCCGGGTCGAGACCTACGGCGGCGATACCACCCCCCTTGCCGTTGCCGCGGTTGCGCATCTGCTCCAGCGCCTGCAGCAGGTGGCGGCCGGCGACCGGGACGGTCGACGCAAAGCCGATGACGCCGCAGCCGCCCTCGGCCGCCCCGTCGTCGGGCGGCTGCGCTTCCGGCAGCGCAGCGCGGGAGCGCGTCACGGCCTCAATCCAGCCGTCGCGGCTCATGCGTCGAACTCCTCTGGGATGTAGCGCAGCAGGTCGCGGCGGCCGCGCAGCTCGGCGATTGCGCCGAGCCCGAGCTTGCGCAGGATGTCGCGCAGCTGCCACTGGAATGAAGCGTAGAGATTGCCGACCCGCATGGCGCCCCAGTCGGGGTGCACCCACTCCTTCAGCTCGGGGTCAGTCGTCGTCAGCCCGAAGGGACAGCCGCGCCCCCGCTCGCAGTTGGAGCAGCGGGTGCACCCCATCGCGACGAGCTCCGAAGTGCCGAGCACGCAGCCGTCGGCGCCCAGCGCAATCGCCTTCGCGACGTCCCAAGCGGTGCGCACGCCTCCGCTGGCAATCAGTGTGATTTCGTCGCGGATGCCCTCCTGCTCAAGGTGGCGGTGCACCTTGGGGATGGCGAGCTCAATAGGCATCGCGATGTTCTTCTTCGCGATTTCGGGCGCGGCGCCGGTGCCGCCGTAGCTGCCATCCATGTGGAAGACGTGTGCGCCGGCGTAGTATGAGCCGACGGCGACCATGTCGACGTCAATCGGCGTCGAGACCTTGACCGAAATCAGCGCCTCGGGATTCATGATCATGGCCCAGTCGATATGCTTGCGATGGTCCTCGACCGAATAGACCGAGTGGAACGGAAACGGAGAAAAGAGCGAGACCCACGGCACCGACTCGCGTATGTCGGCGACAGTGGTGGTGGACTTGTCGCCCAGAAGGTGCCCTCCCAGCCCGGGCTTGGCGCCCTGCGCATACTTGAACTCAATCATCGGCGCGCGCTGGATGGTCTCCTCGCGCACGCCGAAGAGCCCGGTCGCAATCTGGGTGATGACGCTGTCGGCATACGGCTTCAGCCCGTCGGGGTAGCCCCCCTCACCGGTGCAGGTCAGCGTGCCCCACTCCTGCGCCGCGATGGCACGAGAGACCATCACCTCCTCGGAGACCGAGCCGTAGGACATCCCGCCGCCGTAAATCGGCAGCGCAATCTCGAGCCGTCGCCGTGCGGGGTCGCGCCGGTTGAGCGGAATCGCGGTGCCGATATCCTCGCTGTGCGCAAGCCAGTCACCTTCGGGAAGGAACTTGAAATCGAGTCGGTCAAAACCGCCGCCCGAGCGGCCGACGCGGTGCTCGATACCGTCGGGAGGGCGGCCGTGCTCGGCCTGGAACCAAGTCGCCATAATCAGCTCGTCGGTCCAGCGCGGATCGCCCAGCGCCGGGGGCGGTTCGAGCAGCGAGTGCGAGTGGTCGTGGAAGCCCTGGTGCAGGTAATGCGTGACCTTCTCGACCAGCCGCGGGCTCGGAACGCTAATCATAGCCGTCAATCCCCCCGAACGCCTCGCGCTCAAGGTCGCGCTGGAACATCGCGCGGCCGAGTTCCCCGCGCAGCCGTCGCACCTCGCGCAGCCCCATCGCGCCCATGATTTCGAGCAGCTGGTCGCGCCACGCCGCGGCCAGATTCTTCAGCCGCTGGACGCCCCACTCAACGTTCAGGCTCTCCGGCAGCCGGAAGCGTGCCGTCGCGGCGTCGGTGACGCTGCCCTTGGGCTGCGCCTGCAGGGCGGCCAGCAGCGGCGTATCGAGCGCCACGGCGTCGAAGCCACAGATGATTGCCTTCGGGACATGCTCGGCAGCGGCGATACCGCCGCTGCCGATGAGCGTCACCATGTCGCGCAGCCCCTTCTCGACCAGCAGCGCGTGCGCCTCCATCACCAAATCGCGCACGAAACGGCCGTCGCCGCGGCCGTGGTAATCTGCGACAAGGTGAAAGACGCGCACGCCGGCGGCAATCGACGCCAGCAGCGCCTCGCGCCAGCCCGGCTCGAACGGGAGCCGCTCGCAGACGATGGCGTCGGTGAGCGCGAGCGCAGCGGGGGCATCGTCCAGAATTTCAACCATGCGCGGCGCTGGCTGCAGCGCCGCGAGCTCGGATGCCCTGAGCTGCGGGACGACCGCCGGCGAAGCGGCGCCCGCCTCGCGCACCAGCGGCAGCGGCAGGAACGCCAGTGTCTCGAGTTCTTCCGCGGCGTGCGCCAGCAGCCGCGCCATCACGACGGTTTGCGCCGATTCGGGCGGCGAGTCGAACAGGATGGGCAGCGGCAACTGCAGGCAGCGCGGCCGCTCGCCGTCGCCGTTGGTGGCAAGGTGCATCGGGCGCGAGCCGATGTCGACGACGGTCGAGATGAACTCGCGGCCGTGGATGCCGTCGCGCGTCGGCCGCACGATTTCGGACATGTCGGTCCAGATGCGGTCCCAGCCGGGGCCGCCGAACCGCCCGCGGTAGCCCTGCCCCTTCACCGGCACTGCGCCAAGAGTTGCCTCGGACAGGATCGTTTCGACCAGCTTCGGTGACAGGTAGGTATCGCCCCACGCCTTCCATTCAGGATTGTGCCGGATGGTGACTGCCTCAGGGTGCTGGATGGTGCAGCGCAGGCAGCCGACGCAGTGCTCCGGTCGCGGCGCGAAGCCGCCGATTGGCCCCGAGAAGACGCCGTAGACGCAGGGGCGCGCAGCGACCACGTCCCAGTCACCCCAGTATTCCCAAGTCTCTTTCACCAGCAGTTTCAGTAACTCGACCCGGTCCACTTCCACGAGAAAACGGTGCGGCAGGTCGGCCAGGTCGGGCGTCGGCGCGGTGTCGATATGGTAGCGGCGGTAACCGACCGCCTGTACGGTCGGCACGTCGCCCTCCAGTTGCTCATTACGCGGTTCGGCCATTGCCATAAATAACAGCCCGGAGTGCAGCAGACTCTATTTAACAAATGCGGAAAAACTGGGCAATCCAACAGAAAACCTTAAGAAGACTGAACAAATGTTCAATTCATGCTGGATAGGACCGACTCCGCGCTGCTCACGGCGCTGAACCGCGACGGCCGCGCCTCGCAGCGCGAGCTGGCGGCCGCCACCGGTGTCGCGCTGGGGACGGTCAGCAACCGGCTGCGCCGGCTCCACGAGACGGGCGTCCTGCGCGGATTCCTGCCCGATATTGACGCCGAGCAGGCGGGCTTCACGCTCACCACCATCATGCAGATGCGCATCGCCAAGGGGCAGATTATCGCTGTACAGGCATCAGTCGCCGAACACCCGCGCGTCTTCGGCGTCTACGACGTGACGGGCGAGTGGGACTCGCTGGTCCTCGCCCGCTTCCGCGACCGCGCCGAGATGGACGCGTTCATCAAGTCGACGCTTTCGCAGCCGCACATTGAACGGACGAACACCTCGTTGGTACTCAATACCGTCAAACAGGAGCCGCGGGTCGTAATCTAGTCGCGCGCGCCGAAAATCGCAGTGCCGACGCGCACCAGCGTCGCCCCCTCGGCGATGGCCTCCGCGAAGTCGTGCGACATGCCCATCGAGAGCTCCGGCAGCGCGACGCCCGTTTCCGCGGCCGCGGCGTCGCGCAATTCGCGCAGCTGCCGGAACCAGTCGCGCGGCCGGTCATCGAAGGGGGGAATCGACATCAGTCCGATGACGCGCAGCCCCGGGAGCGCGGCCGTGTCGTGCACCAGCGCTGCGGCCGCAGCGGGGGCGACGCCGCCCTTGGTCGCTTCGCCACCCTGGTTCACCTGCACCAGCGCGCGGACTTCGCGCCGCTCTTCCTGCGCGATGAGCGAGAGCTTGCGCGCCAGCCGCAGCGAGTCGAGCGTGTGGATGAGCATCGCCTGGCGGGCGACCTTGCGCGCGCGGCGCGACGAGAGCCGGCCAATGAAGTGGTAGCGCAGCCCGTCGGGGGCGAAGGCGGCCGCCTTCTCCAACAGCTCGTCAGCGTGGTTCTCGCCGATGTCGCGCAGCCCGGCCTCGAATGCAGCCTCGATAGCGGCGAGCGGCTGGCGCTTGCTGACGCCGATTAGCGTGATTTCCGCGGGGTCACGGCCGGCGTCGCGCGCGGCGGTCGCGACCGCCGCGCGCACACGGGCGAGCCACTCGGCGATTTCAGAAGAATCCGTCATCGCTCGCCCGTTGCGGTTGCTCCTCGGGGGGCGGGAGCGCCTGCAGGTAATCCTCGTAAAGGTCGACCGCGACCGGTAGCGCGAACGGCACGTGCGGCGACGTCAGGATGGCTTCGCCCGCCGCGAGCGTCTGGATTTCCATGTCGAGCCGCGACAGGTCCTGCTTGGCGGACGCCTGCAGTGACTCGCGGTCGCGCCGGTCGGCCAGCCCCATCACAAAGAGCGTGTTGAACTGACTTAGAACTTCGGAGTGGAGCAGCTTCGGCTGCTGGCTCACCGCGCAAAGGCCGACGCGGAACTTGCGCCCCTCGCGCGCAATCTGCGCGAAGACGTTGCCGCGCGTCTCCGAGAGCAGCCGCTGCGACTCCTCGAGCGTCACCAGCACCGGTGGCAGCTTCGCAAACTCCTTCGGCTGCGCGTATTTCGCCTTGTGCGACTCGAAGACCGCGCGCGCCAGCACCATCGAGACCAGCAGTTCCTCGGTCTCGAACATGTTGCTCGTGTCGACCAGCACCACCTTGCCGGCGTCAAGGTGTGCGATAATCGCCTCCGACGCCGTGACGTCGGGGTCGCTCGAGAGCAGGTCAAACTGCCACAGGTAGCGCAGCCGTCGCTTGATGACGCCAATCGTCCCGGGGTGGAACTCGCCGTGCAATTCCTCGGAAACCTGCTCGGCGTTGCGCTCGTTCAGCTCGACCAGCCAGTTGCGCTGGTAGCGCTGTCGCGCCGCGTTGAGCGCCTCGCGCTGCGGCCCCGAGAAATCGTAAAGGTGCAGCAGGTCGCGCACCTCGACCTCGCTTGCCGAGAGCCGTAGCTGGCTGTAGTTGCCGGAGAGCGGCCGCGACGAGTAGACCGCCAGCCGGTCGGCGCGCGGGTGGTGGACCAGCCCGCGCCGGTCGGGGACGCCACCGTCGAAATATTCGCCGTGCGGGTCGAGCACCAGCAGCCCCGCCTGCCCCGACTCCAGCGCGGATGCGCAGAAGCACTTGAGCAGGTTGGACTTGCCCATGCCGGTCGTCGCGAAAATGCCGATGTGGTAGGGCAGCGCCTCCGGCGCCAGCCCGACGCGATGCGGCAGCGGCTCGTCGCCGCTGCGCAAGCGCCCGACGGTCAGTGTCTCCGACGGCAGGAACTCGAAATCGGCGTCGCGCGCGCGGCGCACGCCGGAAAAGTGCGCCACCAGCCCCTTGGCGCGGCGAAAATTGCCGTCGCGCAGCACGCCCAGCACGCTGGCCGAAGCGAGCTTGTAGAGCCGGCGCTCCTTGTCGGCGAAGCCGTATTCCATCTCGGCACCGTCCATCGCCAGCATGTGGCCGGCGGTGCGCTCGAACCAGTCATCGCCCGACGCCTCGGCGCCGTAGGTGACGTTGAAGACCCGCAGGTAATACGGCTCCGCGGTCTCGGCGTCCTCGACCACGACGATTTCGCCCAGCGCCAGATATTCCCCGTAGGGGCAGCGGAATTTCGCCTCGGTTACGTTGCGGCCGACAATTCGTCCCAGTTCCATTATACGCTCCGGTCGAGCACCTCATGGTAGTCGCTGAATAAAACGTCCCATGCCCCCGGCGCCAGCCCCTGCTCGAGCGCCGCACCCTGCAACGCCTGCCGCAGCGCATCCGTCAGGTCGCCGTCGATAATGACCAAGTTGTGTGCCTGCGCCAGTGGCCACGGGTAGCCCGGATAGACTGCGTCGCGCGCCAGTGCGACCAGCGACGCCGCCACAGCACCGTAATCGCCGCCGGCAACATCGAGCCGGAACGCCCACTC
>PSPB01000029.1 GCA_003193815.1 Methanobacteriota archaeon | reverse complement strand
ACTGCCATCCCGGCGAAGCTCACGGCCGGCGGCAGGTAGCGGCCGCTAAAAGGCTGGCGGGAAGCGCTTCAGACGTGGCGCGCAAATTCCGCCGCGTCCACTTTCGCCAGCCGCAGCACGCCCCGCAGGGCAACGGCCGGCTCATCGCGGGAGGCAGGTTGCCCCGGGCGGGAATTGAGATAAATAACTGTGAGCTCTCCTCCGAAGCCCGAGGCAAGTCGATGGGCGCAGGGGTGATGATAAACTCTGTGGCGGCGCCAAGCTGGCGCAGCCGCAGTGAAGCCGCGTCGCGCTACCCTACCGCTTCCGGGTTGAGGCAGGTCGTCAGCGCATCCCCGCGGCAGCGTGCAAGGACGTTGTCAACCGCGATGTTGCCCATCGCCGTGCGGGTCTCCAGACTGGCGGAAGCGATGTGCGGGACGATGACGACGTTGTCCATCTTCGCCAGTTCGGGTTCCATCGCCGGCTCGCGCTCGTAGACGTCGAGCGCCGCACCGGCGATTTCGCCCGCTTTCAGCGCCTTGACGAGCGCCTTTTCGTTCACCACCGGGCCGCGGCTGACGTTAATCAGGAACGCACTGCGCTTCATCTCGCGCAGCTCGCGCGTGTCGATGAGATGGTGCGACTTCTTGTCGTAGAATGGGTGCAGCGAAACAAAGTCACTCTGGCGCAGCAGGGTATACATGTCCACATACTCCGCCCCGACCTCCTCCGCATACGGCTTCAGCTCCAGGTCGCTGTAGAGAATCCGCATGTCGAAGCCGCGCGCGCGTTGCGCCAGCGCGAAGCCGATGCGGCCGAGCCCGACGATGCCCAGCGTCTTGTGGTGGACGTCGGTGCCCATCAGCAGCGTCGGCGCCCACCCTTCGTATTCGCCGCCGCGCATGTAGCGGTCGGCCTCGACGATGCGCCGCGCGACCGCCATCAGCAGCACCCAGGTCAGGTCGGCAGTCGAGTCATCGAGTACGCCGGGGGTGTTGGTGACCGGAATGCCGCGCTCGGTGGCGGCCGGGACGTCGATGTTGTTGTAGCCGACGGCGTAGTTGGCGATGAGCTTCAGCTCGGAATTGCAGTCCATCAGCGCGGCATCAACCGGGTCGACCAGCTGGCTCAGCAGGATGTCGCACCACGCCGTGCCTTCCTCCAGCTCGTCGCGCGTCAGCGTCCGGTCGTGGGGATTGACCCGCAGCTCGGTGATTTCGTTCGCCTTCTCGAGCCGCCCCATCACCGTCTCCGGTAGCCGCCGCGTGACCAACACTTTCATGCGGCGCCAGCGACCGCCGTTTAATTACCTGTCGACCAGCCCGATGACGATATCCATCACGTTGGTGCCGGTCAGCCCCGGGCGGAACAGCGCGCTGGTCGGTGCCAGGAAGCCATGCGAGTCGTTGGCGTCGAGCGCCGCCTGCGCGCCGCGGCCCGGCCGCGTCCCGCCGTCCACCCACGCACCGGCGGCGTCGGTCGGCCCGTCCTGCCCGTCGGTCCCGGCGGCGAGCAGGCCGGCACCAGCGTTGCCGGCCAGCTCGATTGCAGCCGCGAGCGCCAGCTCCTGCGAGCAGCCTCCGCGGCCGTCCCCGGTAACCGTCACGGTCGTTTCGCCGCCCCAGAGCAGGCAACGGCGTCCGCGCTCGCCCGCGATGCGGCGCGCAACCTGCTTTCCGGCGTCGCGCGCCTCGCCCTGTAGCGCGTCGGTGACGATGCCCGCCGCGTAGCCGCGGGCGGTGGCCGCGGCGGCCGCCGCCTCGAGCGCGATACGGTTCGAGCCGATGACCGCCGTGCGGGCGTTAGCCGGCGTAGCCGCGAGCGTCTCCTCCAGGGCACCTGCCGCGCCGCGCTCGAGATGCGCCGCGACCGCAGGCGGTAACTCGGCGCCGAGCCGCTCGATGATGGCGAGGCAATCGCCGTAAGTCGAGGCATCTCCCACCGTCGGCCCCGAGGCGATGTCGGGCAGCGGGTCGCCGATGACGTCCGAGATGGCGAGCGCGGCGACCATCGCCGGCGTGGCGAGCTGCGCCAGCTGGCCGCCCTTGAGCGCCGAGAGGTGGCGCCGTACCGCGTTCAGCTCGCTGATGGTCGCCCCCGCACTGGCGAGCGCGCGCGTCGTCGCCAGCTTCTGCTCGAGCGTGATGCCCGCGGCAGGCAGCGGTAGCAGCGCCGAGCCGCCGCCCGAGATGAGCACCAACAGCAGCTCGTCCGCGGACGCCCCCACGGCGAGGTCGTGGATGCGTTTGGCCGCCTCCATCGCGGCGTGGTCGGGCAGGTTGTCGGCGGCGCCCGGGTGGAACGCGGTGACGCCGTCGTGCGGCGCCGTCCCGACGGGGACGCTCGCAATGCCGGCGACGATATGCTCGCCGAGGATGGCCTCGACCGCGCGCACCATTCCCGGCGCCGCCTTGCCGAACGCGGCGAGCCTGACGTTGCGGTCCAGATGCCATTCCAGCTCAATGGCGGAGAACCAGAGCCGGTCGCCGTCGCGCTGTATGTGCTGTGGCATCAGCACCTCCGGCTGCACCGCCGCGACCGCCGCGTGGAAGATGGCTTCAGCGTCGTCGCGCAGCGTCATGGCGCGCGGAACCATCGCGGGTTTAAGCGGCTGCGGGCGCGGGTGCGGGCGAAATCACAGGTGCTCCACGAGCTCCGCTAGGCTGCGCAGATCGCCACCTCCATCGCGAGCGACGAGCAGCGCGCGCATCCCGGCTGCGCGCGCTGGCGCAACGTCGCCGTGCGGGTCGTCTCCGACGTAGAGCACCGCGTCGGGCGTGCAGCCAAGCTCGCGGCAGACGGTGTCGAAGAACTGCCGCGCCGGCTTGCGCCACCCCAGCCCGGCCGCGTGCAGCACCGGCCGCACCGCGTTGAGCTCCGCGTGGCCGCCAATGATACCTCCGAGCCGCGCGTCGAAGTTGGACGCGACCGCCGCGCGCAGCCCGCGGTCGGCGACGGCGGCGACCCCCGCTGCAACGTCGCCGTAGAGGCACCAGCTTTGAGCCGCGGCAAAGTTGGCCCAGAGCGAGTCGAACGTCGCCGCGGGGTCGCTGACGTCAGTTAGCGTCGCGGCGACGACGCGCCGCCACCAGGTCTGCTCGTCGTCCGCCGAGGTGCGGTCACCGCGCGGCCGCACCACGCTCCCGAAGGCGACCGACAGCCGCTCGCGCACCACCGCCTCGGAGAGCCGTGAGCCGTAGCGCCGGCCGATTTCGTGGTAGGCGAGCGGCACGCCGGGGCAGGGATACATCAGCGTCCCGACCGCGTCGAAGACGACCCATTTCACGGACGCCTACTCCACCTGCCGCGCCAGGAACTGCCGCGAGAAGATGGTCTGCGCAATCGCCCAGAGCGCGAAGAAGACCATCACCGAGAGCGCGCGGCCGTAGATGGTGTTGAACTCGATGGAGTTATGGAACCGCGGGGGGAGGACGTTGCCGAGCAGGTCGTGGAAGCCGAACGCCGCCGCGGTGAGGAGGGTCGTGAAGCCGAGCGTCAGCAGCAGCATCATGCCGAACCAGTTCAGTACCGAGCCGAACTCGCCCGAGTAGTTCATGATGCGCGCCAGCCGCGCGTAGCGCAGGTGGCCGTAGGCGAGCTCGATGTAGAGCATGAAGCAGAAGATGAAGCCGAGGATGGCGAAGATGGCGCTGACGTCGTTTCCCACGAGGTTGAGCGGCTGCACCAGCACCAACACCGCGCCAATGGCGATGGTCGGCAACGAGTTGCGCCAGATGCCGAAGGTGCCGGCGAGCAGCGGCAGCCCCAGCCAGCCGAAGTTGGCGAGCGCGTGCAGCGGCTCGGGCGCGAGCGGCGAGCGGCCGGTCAGCGAGAGCCACGACAGCAGGAACGGCAGCAGCGCCAGCGTCCCGCCGACCCAGTAGCCGTAGCCGCGCTCGTCGGCCAGCACCAGCACGCCGCCCAGCAGCAGCCCCAGCATGATACCGCCCGCGACCGTCTCGGCGCTCGCGACGAATATCGCGTCGAGCCCGAACAAGCCGAGCACCACGTTGAGCGCCTGCGTCAGCAGCGAATCGGCTCCCGCCGAGACGACGAAGCCGAGCCAGACGCACGCCGCCAGTGCCGCCGTTGCGAGCACCTGCATAGCAAACAAGCGCGGATGCGCAATCACTTGACAACCTCCTGTAGTGCCGGCCCCAGCACCGAGTCGGGGTCCCAGCGCAAGGCGCGCGCGCCGAGCGAGCGCGCCTCGGAGATAGTATTGTCCAGCTCGGCCGAGGCGGTGAAGTAGACCGCCGGCGAGATGATGCGCGACTGCCGGTCATATTCCAGCGTGTCGGGCGCAATCAACGTCAGCTTGAAGCCGTGCGCGGTGATTTCGCGCAGCGCGGCGTGCACTGTCGGGTCCTGCTCGAGGGTCGAGATGACGATGACCGGCGAGCGCGGGGTGAAGTTGCGCAGCTCGCCGACGACCGTGTGCAGCCCCAGCGCGCCGGCCGGCCGCACCTCGGAGAGCTTGGTCAGCAGCCGGTAGAGGTGCCGCTCGCCACTGTCGACGCCGATGGACTCGACCGCCTCGCCGTAAATCGTGAGGCCGACCCGGTTGCGGGTGTGCAGGAAGTAGTCGACCAGCGCCGCCGCAGCGCGGCAGCCGTAGTTGAGTGGGTTGTGGACTGGCGTGCCGGTGCCGGCAATCTCGCGCGCGTCGAGCACCAGCATCACGTCGCTGATGTCCTCGCGCTCGAACTGGTTTACCATCAGCTTGCGCGTCCTGCCAAAGACGCGCCAGTTGATGTTCTTGAAATCGTCGCCGGGATAGTATTCGCGAATCGAGTAGAACTCGCCGCTGGTCCCGATGCGCCGGATGGGCATCGCCCCCTGGTACATCTTGGGGAAGTCACTCGAGAGGTCAAGCCCCTCCAGCTCCTCGATTTTGGGGAAGACCACCAGTGTCGACTCGGATTCGACGTCCGACTCGTAGTAGAACAGGAACGACGGGTTGTAGAGCCGCAGCCGCGGCTTGCCCAGCTGGTACTGCCCGCGCAGGTGGCACTTGAGGCGGTAGTGCGCCAGCAGCGCCTCGTTGCGGTGCAGCCGCACGATGGTGTGGTTGAGCCCCCCCACCAGCTCCACTTCGTGCGGTAGCTGGTCGAAGATTTCGAGGAAGCCGATGGAGCGACCGCGGTTCTGGATTACCAGCTCCACCTCCGCCTCCTGTCCCTCGAAAATCTGCGAGTCGGAGAAGCGGCGGGTGATGTTGACGCGGACCGGGCTCGTATTCACGAGGCTGTGGACTGCGACGAAACCGAGCAGCGTGATGCCGAGCAGCAGCAACTGCAGGTTGTTGATGAATGGCGCGAAGAGCACCAGGATAGTGCCGAGGCCGGTGTAGGTTACCGCCTTACGAGTCCACATCTACTCGTCTTCGACCTTAACGGCCGGGACATCGACCGTGGTCAGGAGCTCCGCCAGCACCTGTTCCGGCTTGACGCCGCGGATGCGCGCCTCCGGCTTCAGGATAATCCTGTGCGCCAGCACCGGGATGACCGAGCGCTTGACGTCGTCGGGAACCACGTAGTCGCGCCCCGAGAGAAGCGCCAGCGCACGCGAAAGCTTGAACAGTCCCAGTGAACCGCGCGGGCTTGAGCCGACTGCGACGCGCGGGTCACCGCGGGTACCCTGCACGAGGCTCACCATGTACTGCATGATTTCATGCTTGACGAAGACTTCCTCGACGGCACGGTGCATCGCCACCACTTCTGCCGGAGAGGCTATGCTCTCCACCTCGAACCCATCGTGCTTGCGTTCGGCGCGGGCGGCCAGGATGGAGGCCTCGACCTCCTCGTCCGGATAGCCGACAGATAGCCTGACGAGGAAGCGGTCCATCTGCGCCTCCGGCAGCGGGTAGGTCCCCTCGTACTCGATGGGATTCTGCGTCGCCAGCACGATGAACGGTCGCTCCAGGATATGCGTCGTGCCCTCGATGGTAATCTGCTTCTCCTGCATTGCTTCCAGCAATGCGGCCTGCGTCTTGGGCGGCGCGCGGTTGATTTCGTCCGCCAGTAGCAGGTTGCAGAAAATTGGCCCTTCGCGGAACGTGAACTTGTTCTTCTCAGGATCGAAAAAATAGGAACCGGTGATGTCGGCCGGCAGCAGGTCGGGGGTGAACTGGATGCGCTTGAACTTGCACCCCAGCGTGTCAGCGAGCGTGTTGGACATCAGCGTCTTCGCCAGTCCGGGGAAATCCTCGAAGAGGATGTTACCGTTGGCGAGCACTGCCGCCATCAGCATCTCGATGTTCTGCTGCTTGCCCAGCACGACCTTGCCCACCTCGGCCTGGATTACGTCGGCCAGCTTGCCGGTCTCCTCGATTGAAAGTTTGGTTTTGCTCACGTTGACCACGCTTCTATCTTCTGCGCCAGCACGCGGATGTCCTCCTCCTTTACCGAATCGGGCCGGAAGAGGAGCGCACTCAGCCCGGCATCCAGCAGGATGTTATAACGCTTGACCAGTTCCGCCGCCTGCGCCAGCCGCTCCTCAGGAGCGAGGTCATCCAGTTCGTAGAGCTGGTGCCGCAGCCGCATCCGCTCGAGTAATAGTTGCTGTAGCTGCACGATGGAGGGATTCCCCAGCCCGCGCCACGGTCGCGGCCGGTGGATGTCGAAGAAGTGGCGCCAGCGCAGCGGTTCCGGCTGCCGCAGCGCGACCATCAGCGTCGCGAGGATGACGACAACGAGCACGTTGAGCCGGATAGCCTGGATTATCAGCGTCTGCCCCGAGAGCAGGAAGTAGAAGCCGATGGCGGCCTGAAACAGGCTGGCGCCGAAAGTGTCCTGCGTGTGGCGCGACTCGTCGAATAGCACGGTCCCCCCATCGGGCAGCAGCTCCGCCACCAAGTCGAGCATG
>PSPB01000028.1 GCA_003193815.1 Methanobacteriota archaeon | reverse complement strand
GGTCGAGGACTGCTTCGCCGACCCGGTCGACCGCGCCGAGCATTACGAGGACCACCGCTTCGTCGTGCTGCGCGCCCGCGACGCTGACTCAGAGCTCGATACGGAATACCTGCTGGCGTTCCTGACTGGTAGCCTGCTGGTGACTGTGCGTCATACGGCGCTCCCCGCGATGAACCGCTTCCGCGAGCGCTACCGTTCGCACCGGCGCATGCGGCGGCTACAGCGCGGCCCCGAGTTCCTGCTCTACGAGCTGCTCGACGCTGTGGCCGATGACTGGCTGCACGTGCTCGAAGGCTATAGCCAGCGGCTCGACGATCTGGAGGACCGCGTCTTCGACCCGGCGACCGAGTATCCCGGGCTGCTCGAGGCGCTGCATGAGATGAAGCAGGACCTGCGCGAAATGTCGAAATCGGTGACGCCGCTGCAGGAGACTGTGGCGCGGCTGCTGCGGCCCGACGAGGAGTTCATTTCCGAGCCCAATTATCTATACTTCCGCGACCTGGCCGACGTGATTCACGGACTGGTGAACCGCGTCGAGAACTACTCCGCCGGGGTTTCGTCGACCCGCGACGCCTACCTGTCGCAGGTCTCGATGCGGCTCGGCGAGTCGAACGCGCAGCTGACCGAGGTGATGACGACGCTGACAATCATCGCCACCATCATGCTGCCGCTGACGCTGATTGCCGGCATCTTCGGGATGAACACCGACCAGCTGCCACTGGCGCAGGGCAACGGCTTCTGGCTCATCCTAGGACTGATGGGCGCTTTTGCGGGCGGGATGCTCTACTACTTCTGGCGTCGGGGCTGGCTCGGCCGCCAAGCATGAAATCACTGGCCCACCCGTTGCTACAGGGGCCGCTGCTGGAAGAGCGTGCCTACCAGCGCAACGTCGCCGCCGCCTGCCTGCGCGAATCCACTCTTGCAGTGCTGCCGACCGGGCTCGGCAAGACGGTGATTGCGCTGCAGGTGATGCTCGAGCGGCTCGAAATGGGGCGGGTACTGATGATGGCGCCGACGCGCCCGCTGGCGGAGCAGCACGCCGATTTCCTTGCCCGGAGCCTAGACGTGCGAGTCGAGCTGCTGACCGGCTCGGTTTCACCCGCCAAACGCGAGCCGCTCTGGCAGGCTGCGCAGGTGGTAGTGGCGACGCCACAGGTGGTTGAGAAGGACCTGATTCGCGGCGCGGCGAAGCTGGCCGACTTCGCGCTGGTGGTCTTCGACGAGGCGCACCGTGCTGTCGGCAACTACGCCTACGTCTTCATCGCCGAGCGCTACGACGAGACGGCGCGGCAGCCGCTGGTGCTGGGGATGACCGCGTCGCCCGGCTCGACCCGCGCCGCGGTGGTCGAAGTGTGCACCAACCTGCGCATCACCGCCATCGAGAAGCGCGACGACGGGGACCCCGACGTCGCGCCCTACATCCAGCCGGTCCAGACGCGCTGGGTGAAGGTGCCGCTGCCGGCTTCCGCGGCGCGGATTCGCAAGGACTTGCGGAAGCTGCAGGACCGGCTCTGCGGACAGCTGCACCTAGCGGGGCTGCTCACGCGCCCGCGCAAGGTTTCAACGACGATGCTGCTCGAGGCGGGGCGCAAGTTGCAGGCGCGGCTGCGCGCGGCCGGCCGGGACGTGCCGCGGCAGGTCTACAACCTGCTCTCGGTGCAGGCGATGGCGCTCAAGGTGGCGCACGCGCTGCTGACGGTCGAGACGCAGGGGCCAACGCAGTTTCTCGACTACGCGGCGCGGATGCGCAAGAGCTCGAAGAGCCGCGCCACGAAATGGCTGCTGCAGAAGCCCGAGTGGAAGCAGGCGATCATCGACGCCGCCCGCAGCAGCGACGAGCACCCCAAGCTGGAGCGGCTCGACGAACTGGTCGCGCAGGAGCTGGCGGCGGGCGTGGAGCGCATCATCGTCTTCGCAGAGATTCGCAACACCGCTAGCCTGATAGTCGAGCGGCTCTCGAAGCTGCCGGTGGCGCGGCCGGTGCGCTTCGTCGGGCAGGGGGCGCGCGAGGGCGACCCAGGGATGACGCAGAAGGTCCAGAAGGCGACGCTCGAGCAGTTCCGCGCCGGCGATTACAACATACTGGTGGCGACGTCGGTCGGCGAGGAGGGGCTCGATATTCCCGCCACCGAGGCAGTTATTTTCTACGAGCCTGTGCCGTCGGCCATCCGGCTCATCCAGCGCCGCGGGCGCACCGGCCGCGACCGGCCCGGCAAAGTCTACGTGCTGATTACCACCGACACCCGCGACGAGGCGGCCTACTGGAGCAGCCGCAGCAAGGAAATGCAGATGCAGTCGCTCTTCGGTGGCGGCCGCATGGAAATCAAGCTGCCATCGCGCGCCGAGCTCGGTGGCGGGTCGCCCGGCGGGGACGCGCCGCCGGTAGCGCGCGGGCAAACGCGGCTGGGAGATGCACCGCGGGCGCCCCTGCAAAGCGACACGACGGCAGAAGCGACCCCGGCAGCGGAAGAAGTGCGGCTGCAAGTGGACCACCGCGAGTTCCCGTCGGGGGTCGCGCGCGAGCTGGCGCAGCGCGGGGTCACGGTCGCGCCGACGCAGCTGCCCGTAGGCGATTACCTGATTGACGGCCGTGTGGGCGTCGAGCGCAAGACCGGCGCGGACTTCGTCGGCTCGATGCTCGACGGCTCGCTTTTCCGGCAAGTCAAGGCCTTGAAGCAGCAGTTTCGCCGGCCGCTGCTGATTCTCGAGGGCGACGACCTGTACACCGCGCGCCGCGTCGAGCCGAAGGCGATTCGCGGCGCGCTCGCCGCCATCACCGGCGACTTCGGCGTCCCCATCCTGCCATCTGTCGACACCGCCGAAACGGCCGACCTGCTGATGGCGCTGCTCGAGCGGTCGCGCCGCGAGCCGGGGCCGGCGCAGCTGCGCCCTGCCGCCGGGGAGCTCTCGCCCGAGGAGCAGCAGCGGCACATTCTCGAGGGGCTCCCCGGCGTCAGCGCGGTGCTGGCGCAGCGGCTGCTGCACCACTTCCGGTCGGTGGCGGCGGTCTTCGCCGCGGAGGCGGAGGCGCTGCGTGCGGTGGAGGGTATCGGCGCGCTCAAGGCGGCCGCCATCCGCGACGCCATCGAGCGCAAGTGGGAGCCGTAAGCGGCCGCTGTCGCGGCTGGACGTAACTGCTTAATCACCCCGCTGGGTGCGGCCGCCATGCGACGGCAACCGGACGAGCCACTCAAGGAGTGCACCAAGAACCAGCACGGCTATTATCGCGGCGAAAAATGCCAGTATTGCAGCGAGGAGGGCGAGCTTGTGCTTTCGCCCCGCAACCTCGACCAGTTCGGCCGCATTATGGCGGGCGTGCTGCGCCATTTCCCCGACCGCTTCGAGCTGGATATGGACCAGCAGGGCTGGGTTGACGCGGAAGAATTCATCACGTCGGTGAAGTTCAAGCGACAGAACCTCGGCTCGCTCACGATGACCCACCTCCGGGCGGTCGTCGAGACCGACCCGAAAGGACGCTACCAGCTCGAGGGCGGACGGCTCCGCGCCACTTACGCCCACTCAATCGAGCTTGACCTTGACCTGCCGACCGACGGCGTGCCCGAGCATCTCTACTTCGCCTGCACGCAGGAGGATTCCGAGGAATATCTCGAGCAGGGACTCTACCCGCTCGACCGGCAGATGGTCCACCTTTCGGGGACGCGACTCAACGCGCTCGAGGCAGGCCGCCACATCATCGGCAAGCCGGTCGTGCTGCTGATTGACGTGCGCGCCGCCGAGGAAGCCGAAAAGCCAATCATGAAGGCTGGCACGACGGTCTATGTCACTAACGAAGTCCTGGCAAGCTGCCTGCGCAAGCTCCCCGACAGCGCTTAAACCGGACGCGACTTGCGACGCGAGGCCTCCCCAATGAGCAGCGATAAAACACCGCGCCGCGCGCTGTTGAGCGTCAGCGACAAGACCGGGCTGGTCGAGTTCGCCACTGCGCTCGCGGAAGCGGGCTGGGAACTGGTCGCCAGCGACGGCACCGCCGCCGCGCTGCGCGACGATGGCCTGACGGTGACACCAGTTTCCGAAATCACCGGCTTCCCCGAGATGATGGGCAGCCGCGTCAAGACGCTCCACCCGCGCATCTTCGGCGGTATCCTGGCGCGCCCCGAGGATGCCGCCGAGGCGGCGGAGCACGATATGCCGCTCTTCGGCGTCGTCGCCGTAAATCTATATCCTTTCGCGGCAGCGGCGCGTCGCGACGCGACGCTGCCAGAGCTGGTTGAGCAAATCGACATCGGCGGCCCGTCGCTTATCCGTGCCGCCGCGAAGAACCACGCGCGCGTCGCGGTGCTGGTCGACCCGGCCGACTACGAACGCGTAGCCAACGCGCTGGCGGGCGGCGGCCTGCCCGAAGCGGAACGGCAGTCACTGGCACTCAGGGCATTTCGCCACACCGCCGCTTATGACGCACTCATCCAGCGCACGCTGGCCGAGCGATTCGGCGAAGCGGCATTGCCGGAATCGCTACACGTCGCCGGCGAGCTGGCGCTGCGGCCGCGCTACGGCGAAAATCCGCACCAGCAAGCGGCGTTCTACGCCGACCCGCTGGTGGCGGGACCGGGGCTCGGAAGCGCCGAGCAATTGCAGGGCAAGGAGTTGAGCTACAACAACCTGCTCGACCTTGACGCAGCGCTCGCGATTGCCGCCAGTTTCCCGGAGCCGGCGGCCGCGGTCGTCAAGCACGGCAACCCCTGCGGCGCCGCGACCGCCGACGCACTGGCGGCCGCCTACGAAGCGGCGCTGGCGGGCGACCCCGTCTCGGCATTCGGCGGCGTCATCGGACTGAACCGCGAAGTCGACGCGGAAACCGCGGCCGCCATTGCCGGCGCGTTCAAAGAATGCGTCATCGCGCCAGCGTTCAGCGCCGCGGCGCGCGATGTGCTGGGGGCGAAGCCGAACCTGCGGCTGCTGGCGACCGGGGCGCTGGATAATTACTGCCCCGCAGCGCAGCTGCGGTCGGTCGCCGGCGGCTGGCTGCTGCAGGAGGGCGATACGAAAACTCTCGACGACGCAGATATAAAGGTCGCCAGCGACCGCGAGCCGACCGAAGCCGAGTGGGAAGCGCTGCGCTTCGGCTGGCGCGTCGTGAAATATGTGCGCAGCAACGCCATCGTGCTCGTGCACGGCAGCCGCACCACCGGCATCGGCGCCGGCCAGATGTCGCGCGTCGATTCGGTGCGGCTCGCCATCGACAAGGCGGGCGATGCGGCGCGCGGCAGCGTGATGGCGTCGGACGCCTTCTTCCCGTTCCGCGACGGTATCGACCTAGCTGCCGCGGCCGGGGTTACCGCAATCATCCAGCCGGGCGGCTCGATTCGCGACGACGAGGTCATTGCGGCGGCCAACGAGCAGGGGGTGGCGTTGGTGCTGACCGGCATGCGCCACTTCCGCCACTGATGCAGCAGCTCGAGCTGGAGTGCGAAGGCTGCGGCGAGCCGACGCTGCACGATGTGCTGAAGGCGCAGACGTCGCAGAAACGTGGATTCCATTTCCAGGGCACCGTGCGCTGCGGCGAATGCGGCGCGACGCGCCACGCCGAAATCCGCGAGGCGCCGCCGCTCGAGCTGGAGCTGCGGCTCTCCGAAGGCGGTGAGACGGTGCGCGATAAGCTGCTGGCCGAGCCAGGCGACCGGCTGCAGGTTGGCGAACTGCTCGCACACGCCCGCGGTCCGCTGGAAGTTACCGCTCTGGAGCTGGGCGCCCGCCGGGGGACCGCCAGCACGCGGCGTGTCGAGCAGGCGGAGGCCCGCGAACGGCCGATAGTCTGGGCGCGGCTGGTCACAACCGTCCGCGTGCGCTTCGCGGTGCATACCGGCCACGAGACGCTGTCGCTGAAGCAGGAGCTACCGCCCGAGACCGAGCTGGCGGTCGAGATGGTGATGCAACTCGAGGGGCGCGCCGCGGTCATCGAGGCGCTGCACCTGCACGGCGGCCGCCGCGTCACGAAGGCAGCGGCGTGGGACCTGAAGCGCGTCACCTGCCGCTGGAAGCGGGACGGACGCAGGACAGGCGGACGCGAAAGGGATGGGCGAGGTCGCCGCGGCGAGAGCCAGCGACGGCCGCGCACCAGCGCTGAACGCAGCAACGAGGCGCGACGGCGGCTATCGCGGCGCCCCGGCGAGGGCGACCGGCACGAAGGTCGCGGGCGCCGCAAGGGTTAATCCGGCGAGTGGCCGTGCGGGGGCGCATGGCTGGCAAAGACGAGGACGTGCTGCTCGAAATCGACCGCATCCTGATGGGCGAGGACGAAAAGACGCAGGCGGCGGAAGCGGAGCCGAAGACCGGCGACGGTGAGGCGGAAGCCGAGGAGGATGACGGCGACGAAGCATCCCTACCCGACTTCGATTTGAGTGGGGGTGAGGAGGAGGCTGACGAAACCGGAGATGAACCCGTAGCCACCCAGAATCGCATTAACAAGACTGAATTGATTTCAATCCTCTTTTCGCGCAAGACCAAGCTGCACTTCATGGCGCTGCTGGCGCTGCTCGCCGCGTTCATGCTATTGCGGAATATCTCGGTCGACCTGCTGCTGATGCTGGGCTACGGCGGCACGCTGGGTTACCTGCTGACCGGCGCGCTGACGCGGCTTGAAGCGGTGCGCGAGCTGTCGCGCAGCGAGCACCCCACCAGCCTAGCGCTGCCGCTGGTGCTGGGCGCGCTCTGCGCCGGCGGAATCTTCTGGGGGCTGCGCAATCCCGATTGGGGAGACAGTCTGCGCACCACGCTGGGGCTGGGGATGGTGGCAATTTTCATCGTCTGGCAGTTCGCGCAGGCGTGGTGGATGCGGGTGCCGTTCCGCGAGTTCGCGCTCGCCCGCGTTGAGGCTAGCGGCGCCGATGCGAGCCGGCAGGGGCAGCTGCTCAACGCGCTCTCGCCAGCGCTCTGGATGGTCGCCGGCTTCGTAATTTTCATCGTGCTGGCGAACTACA
>PSPB01000027.1 GCA_003193815.1 Methanobacteriota archaeon | reverse complement strand
TGACCTGCCACGACTGGGTGCCGCGCGCCGAGAGGAAGTAGTCACGGTCGATTTGCCGCTCGCGGCCCGCCTGCCAGCCGATGAAGCCGAAGAAGCCGAGCGTCGCCAGCATCAGCAGCAGCGCGAAGCCGCTGCTCATGCTGCCAGCTCCGCCGCGACGGCCAGCGCTTCAACCTGCGCCGCCACTTCGTCGAGCGTGTCGCCGTGCAGGTAGAGCGCCGGCTCCCAACCGATGGCGCCTTCATCGACCAGCGCCGGCGCGAGTCCCCCGCCCGGCAGCTCGAGGCGCTCGCCCTTGCGCACCAGCCGCGCCAGCCGGATTCCGGCGCGCGGCAGCGCGTCTTCGACGACCGCGTCCCAGCGCAGGTTGACTATCGCCTTGCGGGCGGGCATCCGCTGGCGCAGCAGAAGTAGCAGCTCAGCGAGATGGTGCGACGCGCCGAACTCGGCCGGTGCGAGTGGACGCGCTTCGCCAGCGACCGGCGTCAGCCGGCCCGGGAAGGCGGCGATGCCGTCCGTCGCCTTCGCTTCGGGCAGCGCGCACGCCAGATTGCAGCGCACTTCGGGCGAGAGGTGCGCCAGCAGCGGCGAAAGCCGCTTACGCGTCCGCGCCAGATCGGCCAGCACCGCTTCGCGCGCGCCGCCCGAAGGGAGCCGAATTGTCAGCGGCTCGCCGTCGAGCAGCAGCGCCAACGCCCACTCGCGCACCGCGCCGTCGCGCAACGCCCCCGCCAGGCGACGCGCAGCCTGCTGCAGGTCGCTCTCGGTCGGCTCGGGCAGCGGCGTCGGCATCCCGGCGAGGTAGTTGCCCGCCATGACTTGCGAGACGCCGAGCGCGCGGCCGAGTTGCGCCTGCGTCCACTTCTCGCGTGCGAGCAGTCGGCAGGTGCGGCCGCGCAATTCCTTGAGCAGGTTTCCGTTCAGTTCGGTCGGTATCATATTAATCGCTTATCAGATTTCAGAAGCGGTTTTTAGGTATATCGGTGGTACAAGGTTATTAGCCGAGGCGGACCTGCCGACGCGAGGCATGCCCGACATCCCGATTCCCCGGCAGACGCTGGAAGCGCTACTCGCACAGACTGGCTTCGACAGCGGGCGGCTCGCCATCCGCGAGGTGAACCGGCTGGCGAGCCTGCTCGAGGCGAAGACCGGCATCAAATTCGTGCGCATGGAGTTCGGCGTCCCCAACATCCCGCCGCCCCCGCAGGCGGCCGCCGCGGAGCGCGAGGCGCTCGAGGCGGGAACGCATGGCACATATCCACCCTTCGACGGCATCCCGCGACTGAAGCGCGCCGGCGCGCGTTTCCTGAAGGCGTTCCTTGACCTGGAGGTCGGCGAGGAGTGCGTCGTCGCCACCTGCGGCTCGATGCAGGGCGGCTTCGTCGCGCAGGCGCTGGCGGCGCGGATGCATCCCGGGCGCGAAACCATCCTGTTTCTCGACCCCACCTTCCCGGTCAGCCAGTTGCAGGCGCGCTTTCTCGGGCTGCCGCACGACGGGCTGGAGCTGGGCGACCTGCGCGGTGACGCTTTGCTTGCCGCGCTCGAGGCGCGCCTCGAGCGCGGCGATGTCGGCGGCGTCTTCTGGTCATCGCCCAACAACCCCAGCTGGACCTGCCTGAACGAGGCGGAGCTAGAGGGCATCGCCCGTCTCTGCGACGCGCACGACGCCCTCGCTATCGAGGACCAGGCATATCTCGGGATGGACTTCCGCGAGGATTACTCGCAGCCGGGCGAGCCGCCCTTCGTCCCGACCGTCGGGCGCTACGGGCAGAACTGGGTGCTATTGCTTTCGTCGTCCAAGGCATTCTCGTATCCCGGCCAGCGCTGTGCGCTGGCCGTCATCTCACCGGGGTTGCACGAACGCGAATTCCCCGCGCTAGAGGCGAGCTGCGGCACCGCGCAGTTCGGCCACGCCTTCGCGCACGGCGGGCTCTACGTCACGACGTCCGGCGCGTCGCACACCGCGCAGCACGGACTGGCGGCGATGCTCGAAGCGGCCAGCGACGGCGAGCTGGACTTCGTCGCGCGGACGCGGGAGTATGGCGAACGCGCCCGCCACCTGCGAAAGATGTTCCTGTCGGCCGGCTTCGAGCTGGTCTATGCTGACGACAACGGCGCAGCGATTGGCGACGGCTTCTACCTGACGCTTGACTATCCCGGGCTCGAGTCGGGGGAATTGCTGCTCGAGCTGTTGCGCTACGGGATTTCGACCATCACGCTAAAGTCGGCCGGCTCTTCCCGGGACGGGCTGCGAGTATGCGTGTCGTTCGTCAACAAAAAAGAGTATCCGGTGCTGGAAGAGCGGCTGGCGCAGTTCAGCGAGGCGAGGGCATGAGCATCGACTTCGGCGAGCTGACCTTCTCGTTCACCCCCACCCGCACGATGTTCATCGCCCGCTGCGAGCTGGGCGATGAGTGGCAGCCGGGCGAGCTGCAGCCGTTCCAGAACCTTGAGCTCTCGCCGGCGGCGTGCGTGCTGAACTACGGGCAGGGGCTCTTCGAAGGGCTCAAGGCTTACCGCGCCGATGACGGGCGCATCCTGCTATTCCGGCCGGCGATGAACGCGGCGAGGCTGCGCGCCGGCTGCCGCCGGCTCTCGATGCCACCGGTTCCCGAGGAGCTGTTTCTCTCCGCGGTGCGCGATGTCGTCAGCGAAAACAGCGACTACATCCCGCCCAACAACGACGGTGCGCTCTACATCCGCCCGCTGGTGTTCGGTAGCGGCGCCATTCTGGGAGTCGCACCGGCGCCGGAGTTCGCATTCCTGGTTTACGCGTCGCCGGTCGGCCCCTACTTCAAGGGTGGGCTGAGCCCCATCCGGCTGCTGGTGACGCGCGACTTCCACCGTGCCGCCCCGAAGGGGACCGGCGGCGTCAAGGCCATCGGCAACTACGCTCCCGGGATGCTGCCGAGCAGCCACGCCAAGCGCAAGGGCTACGCCGAGGTGGTCTACCTGGACGCCGTCGAGGAGCGCTATATCGAGGAGGTCGGCGCCGCCAATTTCTTCGCAATCTTCGGCGACACGCTCGTGACGCCCGCCCTGAGCGGCTCCATCCTGTCCGGCGTGACGCGTGACTCGGTGCTGCAACTGGCCGCCGAGCGTTTCGGGCTCAAGGTCGAGGAGCGAGACGTCTCCATCGACGAGGCGCTTGGCGCCGATGAACTCTTCTGCTCCGGCACCGCCGCAGTCATTTCACCCATCGGCTGCATCAACTACGAAGGGCAGGACCACCAGTTCAGCGGCGGCGAAGTCGGCCCGCGCACTCGCGCGCTCTACGAAGCGCTGACCGCCATCCAGCACGGTGACGCCCCCGACGAGTTCGGCTGGGTCGTCGAAGTTTAAAATCCCCGTCGGCTGGCGAGCGCCGTGACCACTCCCGCCAAGCAGCTACAGCAGCGCATCAAATCCCGCGAGGCCACCGTCGGCGTCGTCGGACTGGGCTACGTCGGACTGCCGCTCTCAATCAGCTTCGCGCGCGCCGGCTTTCCCGTGCTCGGCTTCGATACCGATTCGCGGCGTGTAGCGCAGGTCAACGACGGCGAGCAGGTGATGCGGCACATTCCCCGCAAGGCGATGCGCGAACTGGCGCAGGGCGGAGAGGCGACCGCCGACTTCGCGCGACTGGGCGAGGCGGACGCCGTGCTCATCTGCGTCCCGACCCCGCTCGACCAGCACCACCAGCCCGACATGAGCTACGTCGAGGCGGCCGCGGATGCGATTGCGGCAACGCTACGCAAAGGGCAGCTAGTCGCGCTGGAATCGACGACCTGGCCCGGCACGACGCGCGAACTGCTGCTGCCGCGGCTCGAGGCGAGCGGGCTCCGCGCCGGCGAGGACTTCTTTCTGGCGTACTCGCCCGAGCGCGAGGACCCCGGCAACGCGAATTACGGGATAGGGGACATCCCCAAGGTCGTTGGCGGCCACACCGACGCGTGCCGCGATGTAGCTGTTGCGCTCTACGAATCGGTAGTGCCGCGCACCATCCCCGTCTCCAGCCCGGAAACGGCGGAGGCGACCAAGCTGATGGAGAACATCTTCCGCGCCGTGAACATCACCATGGTCAACGAACTCAAACTGGTGCTCGACCGCATGGATGTCAACATCTGGGAAGTGGTCGACGCCGCCGCGACCAAACCCTTCGGCTTCATGCCCTTCTACCCCGGCCCCGGCATGGGTGGCCACTGCATCCCGGTCGACCCGTTCTATCTGGCGTGGCGCGCCAAGGAGTTCAACACCACCGCGCGCTTCATCGAACTCGCCGGCGAGCTGAACATGGCGATGACCGAGCACGTCGGACACCGCCTGATCCGGGCGCTCAACGATGACGGCAAGGCGATTCGCGGCAGCCGCATTATGCTTCTGGGAGTGGCTTATAAACGCAACATCGACGACACTCGTGAATCGCCTGCCGGGCGGCTGCTGGAGCTGCTCGAGGTCAAGGGCGCTCGCATCAGCTACCACGACCCTTTCGTCGCCGAATACCGCGGCCGCAAGTCCACCCCGCTCACCGCCAGGGCACTGCGCGACTGCGACGCGGCGCTCGTCGTCACCGACCACGACGACGTCGATTACGCACTGGTCGGCGAACACGTGCCGCTGGTGGTCGATACGCGCAACGTCATGGCGTCGCTGAGTGACGTGAAAGCGCGCGTCGTGCGCGCCTGAACCGCTATCGCGCGGCAGCCGCGCCGCAACTTACAACCAGTCTGCCGTCCCCCAAAAAATCAACTCTGCTAATGCATGATAGGCCTCAGACTATACTTAGTGAAAAGTATCAAAATTCCTGACGACTAATATATAAAACTAGGGAGTACACTTTTAACCCCATACGCCTGCCGTCCCGGCAGGTAGAGCATGGGCTCCGAAACAGAGGATTACAGGGCGGAGCAAATCCAGGTCCTGGAAGGGCTCGAGGCGGTCCGCAAGCGGCCGGCGATGTACATCGGCTCGACCAGCCGTGACGGGCTGCACCACTTGGTCTACGAAGTGGTCGACAACGCCATTGATGAGGCGATGAACGGCCACTGCGATACCATCACGGTCGAGCTGCACAAGGACGGCAGCTGCTCGGTGCGCGACAACGGCCGCGGCATCCCGGTTGACGAACATCCGCAGTACAAGGTTCCGGCGCTGGAAATCGTGATGACCAAGCTGCACGCCGGCGGCAAGTTCGACAGAGATACCTACAAGGTCTCGGGCGGGCTGCACGGCGTCGGCGTCTCGGTCGTCAACGGCCTCTCGGAGTGGACGCGGGTCGATGTCCACCGCGAGGGAGGCCACTACCGGCAGTCCTTCCGGCGCGGTGAGGTCGATTCCGGACTGGAGCGGGTCGGCGACAGCGACGAGCACGGCACGTTGGTCTGCTTCAAGCCCGACCCGGAGATTTTCGAGACGACCCAGCTGGAGTATGAGCTGCTGCGGACGCGCTTCCGCGAGCTGGCGTACCTGAATGCCGGCATCAGCATCTCCATCGCCGAGGAAGGCGGTCGCTCAGAGAGCTTCCGCTTCGAGGGGGGTCTGGCCGAGTATGTCAGCTTCCTGAACGAGGGGCGCACCACACTGATGCGCGACCCGTTGCTAATCACCACCGAACTGGAGCAGGTGCAGGTCGAGGCGGCTCTGCAGTGGACTACCGCCTACCGCGAGCATATCCATACATTCACCAACAATATCGCCACCCGTGAGGGAGGCACCCACCTTTCGGGGCTGCGCAGCGCGCTGACGCGCACGCTCAACAGCGTCGCGCTGAAACGCAAGCAGCTGAAGGAAAAGGACGCGGCGCTCGACGGCAACGACGTGCGCGAAGGACTGACTTGCATCCTCTCGATCAAAGTGCCCGAGCCGCAGTTCGAGGGGCAGACCAAGACCAAGCTCGGCAACTCCGAGGTCAAGGGCATCGTCAACAAGGCTATCGGAGACGGGCTGGCAAACTGGTTCGAGGAGAACCCTTCCGACGCGCAGACCATCATCGCCAAGTGCATCCAGGCTTTCGCGGCGCGCGAGGCAGCCAAGAAGGCACGCGACCTGACTCGCCGCAAGGGGCTGCTCGAGGGCGGTGGCCTGCCGGGAAAGCTGGCCGACTGCCAGTCGCGCGACCCCGCCCTGAGCGAGCTGTTCGTCGTCGAGGGCGACTCGGCGGGTGGCACCGCCAAGCAGGGGCGCAATCGCGCGACGCAGGCGATTCTGCCGCTGCGCGGGAAAATCCTGAACGTCGAGAAAGCGCGCATCGACAAGATGCTCGCCAACGCCGAAATCATGGCGCTGATTACCGCCATGGGGTGCAACATCGCGCTCGATGCGGGCGAAGAGGAGAACGGCGAGGAAACCGGCGGCGAGGAGCTGAACCTGGAGGATGCGCGCTACCACAAGCTGATTATCATGACCGACGCCGACGTTGACGGCGCGCACATCCGCACACTGCTGCTGACGTTCCTCTACCGCTACATGCAGCCGCTGATTCACGCCGGCTACGTCTACATCGCGCAGCCACCGCTCTACAAGATTTCCCGCGGTAAGAAGGCGGCGTACGCCTACGACGACCTGCAGCTGGAGCGGCTGCAGGCGGAGTTCGGCGAGAACCACCACATCCAGCGCTACAAGGGACTCGGCGAGATGAACGCCATCCAGCTGTGGGAAACGACGATGGACCCCGAGCGGCGCACGCTGCTGCAAGTCACCATTCAGGACGCCGAGGATGTAATATGGCCAATGGTTGGCGCCGACGAAATCTTCCGCACCCTCATGGGCGACGATGTCGCACCGCGCCGCGAGTTCATCGAGGCGCACGCGACCGAAGTCACGAATCTGGATATCTAAAGAAGGTCAGCGCCGCCCGCCCGCGCTATCCCCCTAGATTACATAGAAGAAAATCGAGATGAAATGACACACCGCCGCGGCCAGCACGAAAAAATGCCAGATTTCGTGGCTGCGTGGCAGGCTTTCCTTCAGATAG
>PSPB01000026.1 GCA_003193815.1 Methanobacteriota archaeon | reverse complement strand
ATCGCGGCGCGGCTGCGCCTGGAGGACCTCTCATGATTCGACACATGATTCCCAAGCGCATCTGCAGCATCGACTTCGCGCTCATCGGGCCGAAGGAGATTCGCAACCTCTCGACCAGCAAGGTCATTACTGCCGACACCTACGACGACGACGGCTTCCCAATTCCGATGGGGCTGATGGACATGCACCTCGGCGTCATCGAGCCGGGGCTGCGCTGCAAGACCTGTAGCCGCAAGCTGGATGAGTGCCCCGGCCACTTCGGCCACATCGATTTCGCGATGCCGGTCATCCACTCCGGCTACTCCAAAGTCATCAAGGACGTGCTCTCGTCGACCTGCTCCGGCTGCAGCCGGCTGCTGCTGCCACAGGAGCGCATCGACCACTACACCTCGCTGCTCGAGAAAATCCACGAGTCCGAGGCGGGAACCACAGTCACGATGCAGGAACACATCCGCCGCGCCATCCGCGAGGCGGTCAAGGCCAAGACCTGCCCGCACTGCACCGAGGCGCAAATCAAGCTCACGCTCGACAAGCCGACCACCTTCCGCGAGGAAGGGCGCAAGCTGACTCCAAAGGAAGTGCGCAGCCGGCTCGAGAAAATCCCCGCAGGCGACCTGCGGACGCTCGGCTTCAACCCCGAGACGACGCGGCCCGAATACATGGTGCTCACCGTCCTGCCGGTCCCACCGGTCTCGGTGCGCCCCTCGATTACCCTCGAGAGCGGCGAGCGCTCCGAGGACGACCTGACCCACAAGCTGGTCGACGTGCTGCGGATTAACCAGCGGCTGCGCGAGAACCGCGACGCTGGCGCCCCGCAGCTCATCGTCGAGGACCTGTGGGAGCTGCTACAGTACCACGTCACGACCTATTTCGATAACCAGACCGCCGGCATCCCCACCGCGCGGCACCGCAGCGGGCGTCCGCTGAAGACCATCATCCAGCGGCTGAAGGGCAAGGAGGGGCGCTTCCGCTCCAACCTGAGTGGCAAGCGTGTCAACTTCTCGGCGCGCACCGTGATTACCCCGGACCCCTACCTGAGCATCAACCAGGTCGGCGTCCCCGAGATGGCGGCGCGCGAGCTGACCGTCCCGGTCCGCACCAACATCCACAACCTGCAATTCATGAAGTGGCTGATGAAGGAGAACTTCGACCCCAGCGACCCCGAGCGCTACATCCCCGGCATCAACTACATGATTCGCCCCGACGGGCGACGCGTCAAGTTGACCGAGGAGAACTGGGAGTTCAACCTGGAGCGCCTCGAGCCGGGCTTCATCGTCGAGCGCCACCTGATGGATGGCGACATCGTGCTGTTCAACCGGCAGCCATCGCTGCACCGCATGTCGATGATGGCGCACGAGGTGCGTATCATGAAGGGCAAGACCTTCCGCATCAACCTCTGCGTCTGCCCACCCTACAACGCCGACTTCGACGGCGACGAGATGAACCTGCACGTCGTCCAGTCCGAAGAGGCGCGCGCCGAGGCGCGCATCCTGATGCGGGTACAGGAACACATCCGCTCACCCCGTTTCGGCGGCGCGGTGATTGGCGCTATCCACGACCACATCACCGGCATGTTCCTGCTGACCCACGGCGACGCGAGCTACGACCGCGACCAGACCGTGCGCATCCTGTCGCGCATCGACTACCACGGCGCACTGCCGAAGCCAGCCTACCCCAAGGCGACCGGTGGCCCCAAGTGGTCGGGACGGCAGATTTTTTCGGCGCTGCTGCCGGATGACATGAACCTGGAGTTCAACGCCTCGGTCTATTTCCCCGAGCTCAGCGTGGAGGAGAACGCCGACCTCGACACGATTGTCGAAATCCGCAACGGCGAGATGCTGCGCGGACCGGTCGACGGCCGCTCCATCTCCGCCTTCAAGGGCATCATCCTGGAAGAGATTTCGCGCCTTAAGGGGCCGAGCGCGGCACGCGAGTTCATTGACCTCGTCACCCGCCTCGCCGTCGGGGCCTTGATGGAGACTGGTTGCACGACCGGGATTGACGACGAGGATATCCCGCCGGAAGCCATCCTGCAGATTGAGGACGCCATGCAGGGCGCCATGAAGGGCGTCAACAAACTGGTCACCTCCTACAACAAGGGCAACCTCGAGAGCATGCCGGGACGCAGCCTCGAGGAGACGCTCGAAGTGGAGGTTATGAAGAAGCTGGGGCAGGCGCGCGACAAGGCGGGCGACATCGCCGGCTGGCACCTTGGCATGGACAATTTCGCCGTTATCATGGCGCGCTCCGGCGCGCGCGGCAGCATGCTCAACCTGTCGCAGATGGCGGGCAGCATCGGCCAGCAGGCGGTGCGAGGCGAGCGGATTTCGCGCGGATACGAGAAGCGCACCCTTTCGCACTTCAACCAGGGTGACCTGGGTGCCGCGGCGAAGGGATTCGTCCGCTCCAGCTACAAGCACGGGCTGAGCCCGACCGAGTATTTCTTCCACTCCATGGGCGGCCGCGAGGGGCTGGTCGATACCGCCGTGCGCACCTCGCGCAGTGGCTACATGCAGCGGCGGCTGGTCAACGCGCTGGAGGACTTGCGCGTCAAGTATGACGGCACCGTCCGCAACACGGCCAACACCGTCATCCAGTTCAGCTATGGCGAGGACGCGGTCGACCCGACCCGCTCCAAGTTCGGGGAAGGCATTGACGCCGACGACATTGTCGAGACCGTTGTCAGGGGAGGCAAGTAATGGCGCGTAGCGACACTATCCGCGCACTCGAGCGGCGTGGTATGGCACGGCCACTGGCAGCCAAGGCGGCCGACGCGGGCGAGCAGCTCGGGACGCTCAAGAATGCGAGCCTCGCGAAGCTGCGCAAACTCTTCAGTTTCCGCGAAATCCTGGAAGTCATCGAGTCGGTCGGCAACCGCAAGGTCGACCGCGAAGAGGTCGTCGCTGGCGCCCTCGAAGAGGAGAAGTCGGGCGATGGTCCCTTCTCGGCCGATGCCGCGCTGCGGAGGGTCGAGAAGAAGCTGGGCGTCATCTGGTCGCTGCCTGACGGTTACACGATTGACGCGATTAACGAACATGTCGCCTCGAAGGGCGAAGTACTGCTGGGGGTTGCTTTCCCGATTAACGCGCGGCAGTTCCGTTACCCCTTCAGCGGCTACGTCTACCTCAAGGAACACCACGGCATCCGCTACCTCTCCATCATCTCCGAGGTGCTCTCGTTCGACCGCCCCGGCACTCCCGAGGAGGAAGAGCTGTTGCTGCCGGCACACGTTGAAGAGCCTTACGTTACTTTCCTGCGCATCGAGCGAATGGTGCCGCTGCCGCGCACGCTGCGGCTGGACGAGTTCCACAAGATGGACGGCACGCCTGTCCGCTCGGCGCGCAACTACACGCAAGTCGAGGACTCGTTCGACCTGTCACGCGACCGGCTGCGCTTCGAGCAGGAGCGCATCGACGCGCAGCGGGTCTACACCGAGCTCGGTTTCTCCGAGAAAACCGCGCAGGGTCTCTTCACCGGCGGACTCTACCACCCCACGCAGGCGGCCGCTGCCACCGACGAGGAGCTGAAGGACGCTGACGTCCCGATGTCGCGGCTGGAGGAATTCCGCAAGGCGGTCGAGGAGGCTGCCGCGAAGGCGCTGGCCGAGCCGGCCAAGGCGCCGACCAAGGGAGTCGTGGTTGCCGACCTGGAGGAAGAGGAAGAGGCGGGGCGCAAGCTCAACCCGTTCCGCATCCGCGCGCTCAAGCTGGCGAAGGGGCTTCCAAGCCACTACGTCGAGGAAATCGCGTGCAGCGCCGAGAAAGAGCGTCTGAAGGCCAAGGGCGTCAAGGAACTGGTGGCCACCTTTAGCGAGCTGGTCGCTGCTGAGGAGAAACTGCAACAGGCACTCACGAAAGCGAAGGCGACGCTGCCGCAGGGTATCGTACGGCAGCTGGCCGAGAACGCGGCTGGCCACAAGCTGAGCACGAAGCAATACGGCGAAATTGTGAAGCTGGCGCTGGGACAATATAATCTCGCACAGGTCGACGCTACCGAGGCGGTCGGCATCCTCGCAGCACAGTCGATTGGCGAGCCGGGGACGCAGATGACCATGCGTACCTTCCACTACGCCGGTGTTGCCGAAATGAACGTTACACTGGGACTTCCGCGGCTAATCGAGATTGTCGACGCCCGCCGCGAGCCCAAGACGCCAATCATGGAGGTCTACCTCGAGCCACAGTTCGCCGCCGACCGCAAGGTGGCGCTGGACGTGGCGGCGCGGATTGAGGCGCGCTCGGTCAACAGTCTGGCGCGTATCCGCACAGACATGACCAACCTGCGGCTGATTATCGAGCCGGACCAGAAGGAACTGAAGGCGTGCAAGCTGACCGACGAGCTGCTGGCGGCGCGCATCAAGAAGCAGGGGCGACTGCGCTGCCTGATGACCATTGAGGGCGGCGAAATCGTCATGACCGATAAAGAGCCGTCGTTCAAGAAACTCTACGTCCTGGAAGACAAGGTGCGCCAGCTCAAGGTGGCCGGCATCGCTTCGATTTCCCGCGCCATCGTGCGCAAGGACAAAGACGAATATGTCATCTTCACCGAGGGCTCCGACCTAAAGGCGGTCCTAGCGATGCCGGAAGTCGACCCGACCCGCACTAACAGCAATTCGGTCCACGAAATTGCCGCAGTGCTTGGAATCGAGGCGGCACGCAACTCCATCACCTACGAACTGAACCAAACGCTGAACGAGCAGGGACTCTCGGTCGACATGCGCCACAACCTGCTGGTCGCCGACGTAATGACAAACACCGGCCGCGTCAAGGCGATTGGCCGACACGGGATTTCTGGCGCGAAGACCTCGGTCCTCGCCCGGGCCGCGTTCGAGATTACCTCGACCCACCTGTTGCTGGCTGGCCTCTCCGGGGAGTCGGACGTCCTGACCGGCGTTGCCGAAAATATCATCGTCGGCCAGCCGGTCCACCTCGGCACCGGCGCGGTGAGCGTCATCTACAAGCCCGGTAAAGGGGCTTGATGGACCTCAACAAGGCGCTGCGCAAGGCCATCGCCACCGGCGAGGTTGACCTTGGCTCCAACCAGTGCCGTGAGGCGGTCGTCAGCGGCGAGGCGCGGCTGGTGATACTGGCGAGCAACTGCCCGTCAGGGGTACGCGAGACCGTCCTCGAGGCTGAAGCGGACGTTTACCAGTTTGACGGAACTAACTCTGACCTCGGTGCCGCGTGCGGAAAGCCTTTCCCGATATCGGCGGTGACTATCATCGAAGGCGGCAACTCCGAAATCCTGAGGCTCAAACCCAACCTCTGAGGGTTACGTTTAAGCCGGGCCTCAAGCTGCCCCGGCGGGCATGGCTTTTCCCCTCGACCTCAGCGGCTTTTCGCGGCTGAAATTACCTCTTGAACCAGAGCTTGACGAAGCGAAGCTGGCGCAGCTGGAAAGCGACATTACACTGCTGCGCGACACCATCATCACGCTGACCGCAATCGCCCGCGCACGAGGCCTCGGCGGCCACACCGGCGGGCCGTACGACATCGTCCCCGAAGTGCTGATTGTCGACGCGCTGCGCGACGGCGGAGCCGCTATTCACCCCGAGTTTTTCGACGAGGCTGGCCACCGCGCTGCGTTGCAGTACGCGCGCGGCGCGCTGCGAGGCGGCTTGCCGCCGGAACAACTGCTGCACTACCGCGAATACGACTCGGGACTGGCGGGCCACCCGGAAAAGGAATTGCTCGACTGCATCGACTTCTCGAGCGGGCGGCTCGGCCACGCGGCGGGGCATGTCAACGGCGTCGCGCTCGCCTGTCCAGAGCAGGCGGTGGTGATGTTCGGCTCCGACGGCTCGCAGATGGAAGGAAATAATGCGGAGGCGGCGCGGCTGGCGGTCGCCAACGGGCTGAACGTCAAGTGGATTATCGACGACAACAACGTCACGATTGCCGGCTACCCCGACCGCTACCTGCCCGGCTTCGACCTCGAGCGCACCCTCGGTGGCCACGGCTTCGCAGTCTTCCCGGCCGACGGCGAAGACGCGCGCGCGCTACTGGCGGCAATCGTCGCCGCGCTACAGCACGATGGTCCGGCGGCAGTGCTCTGCCGCCGGGCCATGGGGCCGGGCGTCCCGCAGCTCGAAGGGACACCGCAGCTGCACGACGTGATTACGCTCGCTGCAGCACGCGAATACCTCGCTGCGCGTAGCCACGACGCCGCGTTGGCGCTGCTGGACGAAATCGAAGGCGAAACGGCGGCGCCCCCGGCGAAGATGCTCGGCAGCGGTGCAACCGGCGCCTGCCGCAAGCAGTTCGGCACCGCACTGGCGGGCGTGCTGGCGGAGCTCTCGGCCGACGAGCGGCAGCGCGTCCGCGCCTTTGACTCGGATCTCGAAGGCTCGGTTGGCCTGACGGTGGTTCGCGAGCAGTTCCCCGAGTGCTTCACTAGCGGCGGGGTGCAGGAGCGCGGCAACCTGCTCGCCGCCGCTGGCTTCGGCTCGCAGCCGGACTGCCAGGGGGTCTTCGCGACTTTCTCCGCCTTCCTCGAAATGGTGATTTCCGAAATCACGATGTCGCGGCTCAACGAGTGCAACCTGCTCTGCCACTTCTCGCACGCCGGGGTTGACGCCATGTCCGATAATACCTGCCACTTCGGGCTCAACAATTTCTTCGCCGACAACTACGTCGACGAGGGCACCCCGACCGCTCTTTATTTTCCGGCCGACGTCCACCAGATGGACGCCGTCATCCGCCGCGTCTTCCCCGAACCGGGGCTGCGCTTTGTCTTCTCCAACCGCTCGAAGCTGCCGGAAATCCTTGACACAGCGGGCGCGCCGCTCCACGGTGGCGACTACCGTTTCAAGCCGGGGCGCGACGAAATCGTGCGCGAGGGTAACGCAGGCTGGATTGTGAGCTACGGCGACATGCTTCACCGCTGCCTGCACGTCGTCGAAACGCTGCGCGCCGAAGGGATTTCGGTGGGGCTGGTGAACAAGCCCACGCTCAACGTCGTTGACGAAAAGATGCTCGCCAAACTTGGCAAGGTTCCTTTTATACTGGTCGTCGAGAGCCTCAACCGGCGCACCGGGCTCGGCATCCGCTACGGCAGCTGGCTGCTCGAGCGCGGATTCGCGCCGCGCTACGGCCACATGGGCACCACCCGACCGGGCAATTGCGGGCAGGCGGAGCAGATTGCGCACCAGCGGCTCGCGTCGGCCGACGTGGAAGCGCGCGTCAGGGAACGGCCTGAACTATGCTGCCATGGAACTGACGCGTCTGGAATCCGCCGCCGACGCAATAATCGCCGCGGCGACCGACCGCGACGGTGCGCTGCGCGAAATCGCGCAGCTGCTCGAGGCGCGCGTGGAGCACTATGACTGGGTCGGCTTCTACCTCGCTGAAGACCGCGAACTCGTCCTAGGGCCGTTCGTCGGCGCACCGACCGAACACGTCCGCATCCCCTTCGGCTGCGGCGTCTGCGGGCAAGTGGCCGAGAGCGGCGAGACGCTGGTTGTGCCCGACGTGGCGGCGGAGGCGAACTACCTTTCGTGCGGCAGTGCGGTGCAGTCGGAAATTGTCATTCCAATCCATGCCGACGGCGAGTTCGTCGCGCAGCTCGACATCGACTCGTACACGCGCGACCCTTTCTCGCAGGGCGAAGTGGTATTCCTGCAGCGGCTCTGCACGCGGCTGGCGCAGCTCTGGAGCGAAACTTAATTAGCCGCGACCGCAGCGCGTAAGCCAATGGTGCCACGGTTTTTCCAGCGCAACCGCGTGCTGCTCACCGTCGGCGTAGCGGTGCTGCTGATTGCCGGCACACTGGTCATGATGTTGACGGGGGGGAGCGAAGAGGCACCCGAATTCAGCGCCACTTCGACCGGCTACATCGATGGTGAGGAGAGCAACCGCACAATCATCAAGCTCTCGGATTACCGGGGGCAGGTGGTAATCCTGGACCTGATGGCCGAGTGGTGCGGGCCCTGTAAAGAGGTGGCGAGTGGTACGCTCAAACCGCTTTACAAAGAGGAATACCGCGACAGCGACAAGGTTGTCATCATCTCGGTCAGCATAGCGAACGACAGCCTCGACCTGCTGGAAGATATGCAGCGCGAATATGGCTACGACTGGCTGCACGTCACCAACAATGACCTCGATGTCATCACCAAGTACAACGCCCAGCAGATTCCCAAGGTGGTGGTGATTGACCAGCAGGGCCAGATTACCTTCTCGGCGCTGGGGATTGTGGAGCAGGATAAGCTCCAGCAGGAAGTTGAGAGTGCGCTCTCGGGTGAGGGCAGCTTGGAAAAGGTGAAGCAGAACTCGATTTTCCTGATGGCCATCGGCGCGGGCGCGCTCTCCTTCTTCTCGCCCTGCTCGTTCCCGCTGCTGCCGGGCTACGTTTCCTTCTATCTCACCACCCGCAAGACCGGCAGCAAGGGACTTAACGAGCGCACCGCGCGTGAAGCGCTGCCGGCCGGCCTTGCTGCCGCCTCCGGCATCCTGGTCGTCCTGCTGTTGCTGGCGCTGCTGGTGGTGCCCTTCTCGCATTTACTGGCAGACTACGTCCCGCTACTCGAATTGCTGGTCGGCGCGGCTGTCTTCGTCCTCGGGGTTTCAATGTTGCTCGAATGGAGCCTCGAGCCGCTGCTGCGGCCGCTGCGGCAGCTGTCCTCCGCACTGGGAGCAGCAGCCGGGATGGTGACGCGCGGCTACCCCACGGCACTAACGGAGCGGGGAATCCGGCGCGTGACCGGGAGCGACTTCAGCTTCGCCGCCAGCCGGGAAGCGGGGCTGACAGGGCAGTTCTGGTACGGTGTCGGCTACGGCTCCGCCTCAGCCGGCTGCACCGCACCGGTGTTCATCACACTAATTCTTGCCAGCCTGAAATACACCCTGGCGGGGGCGCTGCTGGTTTTCAGCCTCTACGCCTTCTCGGCCGCGGCGCTGATGGTCGCCTTCACGCTACTGATTGCCTCGTCGGAGAGCACAATTGTCG
>PSPB01000025.1 GCA_003193815.1 Methanobacteriota archaeon | reverse complement strand
TCGGCAGGTGCCGCATCGCAGCCGAGATGCCAGTCATGAAGCGTGGGTCGCCGCCGGTGAGTCGCATGTGCGCACTGTAGGTGATGGCGCAGTTCCAGAAGACGACGAAAGTTGCCCCGAGGGCGTAGGTGACGAAAATCCACGCCAGATACAGCGGCGTCGCCATCGTCTCGTCCGTGTCGGGGTCGGTGGTCATGGCCCAGTCGAACAGCGGCATTCCCATTTCGTAACCGATGCCCGGCAGCGCGCCGGCGAGGACGGTCAGCCCGACCATGATGCTCGAGATGAGCATGTAGACCAGCAGTTCCGGGTCGCGCCAGACGACGCCGAAGCTGAGCTTGCTGATGGCCCAGCCACGGGCGATGGTGTCGAAGAAGCCCATGCGGGCGCCTGCCGCCTGCGGTTCATAAAGCTGGCGGCCCGCCGCCACTCGTAAATCCCGCAACCGTTGCCACCCCGATGGAGTTCACCGCCCCGGGCAAGGTCATCCTGTTCGGCGAACACGCGGTCGTCTACGGCCAGCCCGCCATCGCGGTGCCGCTCTCGGAGTTGCGAGCGCGGGCGTGGGTCGAGCCGACGCGCGACGGGGCGGGGCTGGTAATCCACGCGCGCGACCTTGGCCAGCGGCTGACGCTAGGCGGCGACCCGGCGCACCAGTTCTCGGTCGCGGCGCAGGCGGTGCTGGCGCGCGCTGGCGCCCCGGAGCCGAACGCGACGATCAATCTCGAATCGGCCATCCCATCGGCGGCCGGCATGGGCAGCAGCGCCGCGACTTCGACCGCCATCTGCCGTGCGCTGGCGGCGCATCTCGGCACGGAGCTGTCGGCGAACACCGTCTCGAATATTGTCTTCCAGGCCGAGCGGGGCACGCCTAGCGGCATCGACAACACCGTCGTCGCCCACGAGGAGCCGGTCTGGTTCATCAGCGGCAAGCCGCCGCGGCCGTTCCGGTCGCCCGCGCGCTGCCATCTCGTGCTCGGGAACACCGGCATTGCCGCATCGACAGGCGAGCTGGTCGCCGGCGTCCGCAAGCGCCACGACGCCGACCCACGGCTCTACGACGGCTACTTCGCCGCTATCGGCGCGCTCGTCAGAGACGCGCGCGCCGCGCTCAAGGAGGGCGAACTGGCACGGGTGGGCGAGCTGATGGACGCTAACCACGAGCTGCTCAACACCATCGGCGTCGGCCATTCCAGGCTGGACGAACTGGTCACCATCGCGCGCGACGCCGGGGCGCTCGGCGCGAAGCTGACCGGCAAGGGAGGCGGCGGCAACATGGTCGCGCTCACCGAAGGGGCGGACGGGCAGGCGGCGGTCGCGCAGGCGCTGACCGAAGCCGGTTATACGGCATACGAGACTGCCTTCGGCGGAGCGACATGAACCTGCGCGAATTCGTTGACCTGCTCGCCGAGTCGGGGCGATTGCGGACCATCTCGCGCGAGGTCAGCCCCGAATACGAAGTGGCGGCGCTGATGGCGCAGGCGGGCGACACGCCCCTGCTCTTCACCAACATCGCCGGCAGCCGGATGCCGGCAATCACGAACATCTGCGCTTCGCGCGAGCTGGTCGCGCTCGGGCTCGACTGCGACCCTTCCGAAATCATGCAGCGTATCGCCACCGCAGGCGACGCGCAGGCGGAGGTGCCGCGCGCCGAGGCGACAGGCTACCGCGAGGTCGAACCGACGCTGGCGGGGCTTCCCATCCTGACGCACCAGAAGTTCGACGGCGGCCCCTACATCGCGTCCGCGATTGCCGTCGCCCACGACGGGGAGCACGGGCTGAACCTGAGCTACCACCGCGGGATGAAACTGGACGAACGGCGGCTGGTGCTGCGCATCCTGCCGCGCAATCTCGAGGCTTACCGGCAGCGCGGGCTCAAGGAATTCGCGTTCTGCAACGGCGTCAGCGTGCCGGTGCTGCTGGGCGCTGCGACCAGCTTCGGCATCGACGTCAGCGAAATGGCCATCGCCAACGCGCTCGGCGCGGCGCCGCTCATCGAGGTGGGTGGCCACACGGTGCCACAGTCGGAGCTGGTGATGGTGTGCGAATTCACGGGCGAGATGGCCGACGAAGGGCCGTTTCTCGACCTGACGGAAACGCGCGACATCGTCCGCAGCCAGCCGGTCGTGCGGCTGAAGCGGCTCTTCCTGCGCGACGACTCGATATTCCACGCGCTACTGCCGGGCGGCCCGGAGCACAAGGTGCTGATGGGGATGCCTCGCGAGCCGACCATCTTCCACGCCGTCTCGCAAGTAACGGATTGCGTCGACGTCCACGTCACCCCCGGCGGCTCGTCGTGGCTGCACGCGGTCGTCGCCATCCGGCCCCGCACGGCGGGCGACGGCCGCAAGGCAATCGAGGCGGCGTTCGCCGGCCACGCGTCGCTGAAGCACGTCTGGGTGGTCAACGACGACGTCGACGTCCGCGACCGCGACATGGTCGAGTGGGCCTTCGCAACCCGCTTCCAGGGCGACCGCGACACGGTCGCGTTCCAGTCGAAGGGCTCGAGCCTTGACCCGTCGGCGTGCGTCGAGACGCGCGAGACCTGCAAGCAGGGATTCGACTGCACCATCCCCGACGACCGCGACGCGGCGCACTTCGCGCGCACCCCGCCGGCGATGGACGTGAAGCTCGAAGATTACCTTGACTGACGCCCCCAATCCCTTAACCCCAGTCCAGCCTGCGCGAGCGTGAAGCTCACCCCCGACCAGCAGGCGATGCTCGCCGGCGACCGCGGCGCGGCGAAGCAGATGGCGATGCGGTTGCTGGTCGACCTGGGCACCGCCGCCGAGGCGCCGCGGCTGGTGCCGGTCGTGGCGGCGCATGTCTCGGGCGTCTCGCCGCTGACAGGGGGGCACGGGTTGATTACCTTCCTTAAAGCGCTGGGCAGCGACGCGCGGGTGGCGGTCGAGACGACGCTCAACTCGGCCGGCTGCGACAGCCGCTGCTGGCGCGAGATGGGCGCGACCGCCGACTACGTCGCGCGGCAGAAGCGCATCCTTGACGCGTATGCGCAGCTGGGAGTGCGGCTGACGCTCTCCTGCACACCCTACGAAGCGACCGCCGCACCGCTCCCCGACGGGGTCGGCGCGTGGGCCGAGTCGAACGCGGTCTGCTACGCCAACTCGTATACGGGTTTGCGGACCAACCGCGATTCCGGGCTGTCGGCGCTGGCGGCGGCCATCTGCGGCTGCACGCCCGATTACGGGCTGTTGCGCGATGAGCACCGCGCGGCGAACCTGCTGGTCGAGGTCGAGTGCGAACTGGCGGAGCCGGTCGATTTCTCGGTGCTGGGCGACTGGGTCGGCAAGCAACTCCCCCCGGGGCTGGCGCTGCCGTGGGGGCCGGTGCCGCACTTCCGCGGCGTCGGCGCTGCAAGCCACGAATCGCGCAAGGCGCTCTCGGCGGCGGCGGCCAACTACGGCTGCGCGCTGCTCTATCTCGACGAGCCGCCCGCGGCCGACTACCGGGCAACGCTGCGCTTCACCGCCGCGGAACTGGCAGCGCGCTACGCGGAGCTGGCACCGCGCCACCGCGTCGACCTGGTCGTCATCGGCTGCCCGCAGGCGTCGCCCGGCGAGGTACGCGTGGCGGCGGAGCTGGTGCGTGGGCGCACGCTCCCGGCGGGGCGGCTCTGGGTCTTCACCGCTGCGCGCCACTGGGACGCGCTGCGCGACGAGGTCGCCGCGATTGAGGCGGCGGGCGGGATGGTGTTGCGCGACACCTGCCCCGAGGTGGTGCATTACGACCGCGCCTGCGTCAACCACATCCTGACCAACTCGCTGAAGGCGGAGCATTATCTCCAGTCGGGGCTGAACAGCATGCCGACTTCGGTCGCGCCACTCGCCGATTGTATCGCGCACGCTGCTGACCCGGCGCTGACTGGCGATGGCCGTGCAAGTGCCTCGAGCGGTGCGTCGCCGCACGCGGCGACGCACCGCTCGGCCAAGGCGCCGCAAGCGGGCGAGCTTTCGCTGACCGGCAGCGGCATCGAGTCGCAGGACGCATGGGTGATCGAGGGCGAGGCACTCGTCACCGACGTGCCGCTCACATTCCTAGGCTTCGTCAATCGCCGCACCGGCGTGGTCGAAGAGCCGGGGCACCCACTCGACGGGCAAAGCATTGCTGGCCGGGTGCTGGTCTTCCCGCGCGGCAGCGGCTCGAGCGTCGCGCCCTACGTGCTGCTCGGCTTGCTCTACCGCGACCGCGGCCCGCTAGCGGTCGTGAATACCGCGCTCGACCAGCAGACGCTCCCCGCCTGCTCGCTGCTCGGCGTGCCGTACGCGCACTCATTCGACGCCGACCCCTGTCTCGCGCTCAACAGCGGCGACCGTGTGCGGCTGGAATTGCGCGACGGCGCCGTGGCGCTGGAAGTGCTCGCGCGCGGGCTCAAGGCTTAATCCCGCCGCGGCTTGGGCCGGCGCATGGGGCAGACGACGCTCGATGGGAGCGCGCGTGACGACGACGCGGCCGAAGCGGTGGTCGCGGAAGCTCCAGCGGCTGCTCCCGAAGAGCCGCAGCCGGCTGCGGAAGCGGAGCCGCCCGCGCCGCGCAAGAAGCCGAAGCGCACGCGGGCGCATGATCTGGCGGAGGAACAGCGCGACATTCCCATCTCGGAGTTCTTCGAGCAGAACCGCCACATCCTCGGCTTCGACAACCCGACCCACTCGCTCATCACCGCCGTAAAGGAGGCGGTCGACAACGCGCTCGACGCGTGCGAGCAGGCCTCCATCCTGCCCGAGGTGCACGTCGCGCTCGAGTCGCTCGGGCGCGACGAGCTGCGCATCAGCGTCGAGGACAACGGCCCCGGCATCCTGAAGGAGCAGATTCCGATGGTTTTCGGCCGGCTGCTCTACGGCTCGCGTTTCGGCAGCGGCAAGCAGTCGCGCGGCCAGCAGGGCATCGGCATTTCTGCGGCAATCATGTATGGCCAGCTGACGACCGGCCGGCCGGCGGAAATCACCTCGCGCATCTCGATTGACCACCTCGCCGAGAAAGTGATACTCAAGCTCGACTCGCGCAACAATTGCGGCATCATCGACCGCAGCGAGCAGCTGGTGTGGCGGCTGCCGCCCGACGAGGAAGGACTGCAGGCCGAGAAGGAACACGGCACCCGCGTCGTCTTCAGCCTCAAGGGCAGGTATCAGGCGGGCCGCCAGTCGGTGCGCGAATACTTGCGCACGACCTCGATTGTCAACCCGCACGCCACTATCAGCTTCACCGACCCCGCCGGCGAGGTGATGCGCTTCGACCGCGCCTCGGACGAGCTGCCACAGCTACCGCAGGAGGGCATCAAGCCGCACCCGCACGGCGTCGAGCTGGGGCAACTGCTGCGGATGGCGCACCACGCCAGCCAGCACCAGCTGGGGCTCTTCCTGCAGCAGGAATTTTCGTCGATGGGCAAACGCACCATCGAGAACGTGCTCGCGCGGGCGGCGCTCGACCCCGTCGTGCGGCCGCAGGACATCACGCGTGCCGAGGCGCTAGCGCTGCGCGAGGCGTTTCAGACGACCTCCATCCGCTCGCCCACCAGCAAAGTGCTCGTGCCAATCGGCCCGCAGCTCATCAAGCTCGGCCTCAAGCAGGTGCTGGAAGAGCTGCGGCCCGACTACTACACCACTCCGGTCAGCCGCGCGCCGGCGGTCTTCGCGGGCACGCCGTTCCTGGTCGAGGTCGGGATGGTTTTCGGCGGCAATCTGCCGCGCGACGAACCGGTGCAAATCCTGCGCTTTGCGAACCGCGTGCCGCTGCTCTACCAGGCGGGCGGCTGCGCCATCACCAAGGCGGTGCAGGGCATCAACTGGCGCAACTACGGCCTCGACCAGCGCGGCGGCAAAGGGACCCCGAATGGCCCCGCACTAATCCTGGTGCATGTCGCCGCGACCAATATTCCCTTTACGTCGGAGGCGAAAGAGGCGGTCGCCGACATCCCCGAAATCGGGCGCGAAATCAAGCTGGCGCTGCGCGCTAACGCAAAGACGCTGGCGCGGCACCTGAAAAAGCAGAAGAAGCGCGCCAAGCTGGGCGAGAAGTTCGAGCTGGTACAGAAAGTGCTGCCGGCGATGGCCGAGCGCGCGGCGCGCGTCGTCGGCGAACCGGTGCCGAACCTCGACAAGGTGGTGGCGCGCATTATGGACATAGTCTGGATTGAGGAAGAAATCGAATTCTCCGACAAGGGCATCGAAATCGCCGTGCGGGTCACCAACTACCGGCTGCGCTCGGCCAACTTCAAGCTGCGGGTGGAAGTCCCGGACCACGAAATCCGCGACGCCGAGCCGCGGCCGGGCCGCCGCGAGGGAGGGCAGGTCATCTGGTCGGTCGGGCTGCCGACGACCGAATCGACCACCTACCGCTTCCGCATCCCCGACGGCAGCCGCCGCAGCTTCGACGGCCTCGAGCTGTGGGTCGAAGGCATTGACTCATCGCACGTTATCGGCGCCGAGCCGTGGACCGGCGTCGCCGCCGCGTGAGCGAGCATCTGCGCACCCGCCGCGGGCGACTACAGACGCGTGGCGCGACCGGCTGGCGCGACTGGAATCCGTATCGCAGCAAGCTGGCGGCGTGGCTGCGTGCCAGTGGCCGCGAGTGGCCACTGGCGCCCGACGCACGCGTGCTCTATCTCGGCGCCGCCGAAGGAACGACCGTCGCGCACGTCGGCGACCTCTGCCCCCAAGGCAGGGTCGCCGCGGTCGAAATCTCGCCGACTGCGATGGCCGAGCTGTTGCCGGTGGCGGAGCGCTACCGCAACCTACTGCCGGTGCTGGCCGACGCCCACTTCCCCGCGCGGTATGCGCCGCAAGCCAAAGGCTGCGACTTCCTCTACCAAGACGTCGCGCAGCGCGACCAGCTCGCCATCTTCCGCCGCAACTGGGACACATACCGCCCGCGGCAGGGGCTGCTGATGCTCAAGGCACCCGGAATCCGCGGCGGCGCCCCGCAGGCAGTGCTCGACGAGGCGGAGACGGAGCTGCGCGCTGCGTTCGCGACGGTTGAGCGCAGCGACATCTCGCGCTGGGCGAAGGGACACGCGGCGTTCTGGGTTGAGGGTTAGCGACTCATCGCGTTGATTTCGCCGTAGCGGAAGCAATCCACGACGTGCTGCTCTCTGACAGGTACGGCCGTTAGAGCAAACCTCCCTCTCCGGGGGCATGGAGCCACCGACGAGAATTGAACTCGCGGCCTGCGCCGCCGGCTGGCGCCGACGGCGGGCTCGCGACCATAAGATTGTTCAATTCCCGAAACATGGGGCATGGAGCCACCGGCGAGAATTGAACTCGCGACCTGCGCATTACCAATGCGCCGCTATACCCCTAAGCCACGGTGGCCCGGCGGCGCGACAGTCCTACGGTAATTAGGTTTTGGCTCCGCCGGAAGTCTATTACACCCTTCGCTGCTGCCCCGGCGAATAATGTTTCCCGAACCATGGTAAAGTACGTAAAGGAAAGGAAAAGCAAGGCTGAAGTGCTGGCCGATTTCGAACCGCTCATCAGCGAATGGTTCGGCGGCCGCTTCGCCGACCTGACGCCGCCGCAGGCGATGGCGGTGCCGCTGATTCACGCCGGGAAGAACGTGCTGGTCTCCTCGCCCACCGGCTCGGGCAAGACACTCACCGCCTTCCTGAGCATCCTGAACGACCTGTTCCGCCGTGCTGCCGTCGGCGAGCTGGAGGATGGGGTACAGGCGCTCTACATCTCACCGCTCAAGGCGCTGGCGAACGACATCGACCGCAACCTGAAGCAGCCGCTGGCGGAGATGGAGGCGCTGGCTGCCGAGCGGGGCTGGGAGTTCCCGGCGGTGAAAGTGGCGGTGCGTAGCGGCGACACTTCGCTCTCCGACCGCGCCAAGATGGTGCGCAAGCCGCCGCACATCCTGATTACCACTCCCGAATCGTTGGGGCTGCTGCTCTCGTCGAAGAAGTTCCGCGAACATTTTCGTTCGGTGCGCTACATCATCCTCGACGAAATCCACGACCTCGCCAACAACAAGCGCGGCACGCACCTCTCACTCTCGGTCGAACGGCTGGTGCACCTGCTCGACCGCGACCCGGTGCGCATCGGCCTCTCGGCGACGCAGGCGCCGATTGAGGAAATCGCGCACTACCTCGGCGGCTGGTCGCGCGGCAAGCCGCGGCCGGTCAACATCGTCGACGTCAAGGAGCGCAAGCACCTCGACCTGCGCGTGCTCTGCCCGGTCGACGACCTGACGCAGCACTCGACCGAGGTCATCAATTCGCGCATGTATGACCTGCTGGCCGACCTCGTGACAGACCACCGCACGACGCTGATTTTCACCAACACCCGCGCCGGCACCGAGTCGGTCGCGCTGCAATTGAAGGAGCGCGGCATCGAGAAGCTGGCGGCGCACCACGGCTCGATGTC
>PSPB01000024.1 GCA_003193815.1 Methanobacteriota archaeon | reverse complement strand
GCCGCTACCCGCTGGCCGACGCGCGCTACGGTTACCGCTTCATACCCTGCCGTGCAGGGACGCGCATCCTGCTGGTCGCGCACGTCAGGCTGCCGTGGTCGCTCGAATGGCTGATGCCGGCGGCGCTGCGTGTCTCAGAACTGCTGCTGGGGCTCGAATACCCGCTCTATGACCTGCACTTCCACCTGCGGCAAATGCTCACGGAGGGCGGCCGCAGCGACGAGGAGCCGCAACGGCTGCGGCGGCTCACGCGTTAGCGCGGCCGCGGCCGGGCGGCTTCAGCCGTCGCGCGTCCCGCGCCGCCCGCCGTGGCGGTAGCGGCTGTAGCTGCGCTTCGCCTTACGGTCGCGCTTCGTGACCCGCTTGCGCTCCGTAGTTTCCTGCTCGTCTTCGTCTTCGGCGTCGTCGTTCGGCACGCGGGTGCAGGCTCGCGGGCAGATAAATGGTGCGGGGGGTCGAATTTGAATCGACGAATCCCTTCGGAACCGGGTCCTAAGCCCGGCGCAATCGGCCATGCTATGCGACCCCCGCGCCGTCGTGTTACGGCGCAGCGCACTTATTAGCGCTGCAGGTTGCGGTCACATGGCCCGCAAGCGCAAGCCGGCAGAAGGGGGCGAACCGCACCTTGACGCCGCAGTCGATAAAGCCGAGCAAACTGCAAGTGACGTAATCGATACCGCCGGGGCGGTCGCGGGCGCCGCAGTCGAGGCGGGTGCCGAGCTTGCAGGCAAAGCGGCGAAAATCCTGAAGGGGGCAACCCGCACGGCGGTCCGTAGCGGCGGCAAGGCGGCCGCGGCCGCGACCGAGAAGGCCGCGGAGGGCGTGGCGGTCGCCGCCGACGTGGCGGCGGACGTCGTCGAGACGGTTGCCAACGTGGCGGCCGACGCCAGCGAAATCGCGCTCGAGAAGGGCAGCGAGCTCGCCGCGGACGCGGCCGAGATTGGCGCCGGCGTCGTCGAGACGGCGGCGCGTAAGGGCGAGCAGCTGGCCGAGGGCGCCAGCGAGCTGGGCGGCGTTGCGGTCGAGCAGGCCGCGCACATCGCCGGCGACGCGCTCGAGGTCGCCGCGGAAGTGGGCGCCAGCGCCGCCGGGAAGGCGCGGCAGGCGGGGGACGCCGCCCGCGAAGGTGCTGGCGTTGCGGCCGGTATGGCGGTCGAGGCGGCAAAGACCGCCGCCGATGCTGCTGAAGGCGCTGCCGTCGCGGCGGCTGGTGCGGCGGCTGCCGGCGCAGCCGCGGTGAAGGGCGGCGCGGAGGCGGCCGGCCGCAAGGCGGGCGCGGCGGTCGCGGTCGCGCACGACAAACTCTGGCCGACGTATGGTGTGCTGGTCGCGGCGATTGTCGGCAAGGCACTCGCCAGCGCTGCCGGCAAGGGGCGTGACAAGGTTCTCGACGACGAATGGTTCCGGGGGCAAGTGGTCAACCGCACCTGGGAGCTACTGCCGCTGCCGGTGCGACTGGCGGGCAAGGGCACACTGCGCTGGGAGCAGGTCATGTTCAAGCTGCGCGACCAGGTGCTCGCCGACGACGAGAAGGCGATGGCCGTCAGCAAGCAGGACAAGTCGCTCATCCGCTCGGCCATCGGGATGATGCTGGGCCGCAAGGGGTGAGCCGCTGCCGGCGCTGACCGTCCGCTCGCTGTCGAAGGCTTACGGCGACGTCGAAGCGTTGCGCGACGTCTCCTTCAGCGTCGAGCGGGGCGATTTCTTTGGATTGCTCGGCCCCAATGGCGCCGGCAAGACGACGCTGCTGAAGGTGCTGACGGGGCAGATTCGCGCCACCAGCGGCGAGGCGGAGGTGCTCGGCCTGCCGGTCGCGCAACAGCCGCTTGAGGTGCGCAGCCGCGCCGGAATCGTCCCGGAGCAGTCGACGCCCCCCAGTTTCCTGACGCCGCGCGAGGTGCTCGAGCTGGTGGTGGCCGTGCGGGGTTGCGAGGTGGACGTCGAATGGTGGCTGGAGTTTTTCGAGTTTGAGGAGGCCGAAGGCCGTATCTGCCGCACGCTTTCACGTGGGCAGCGGCAGAAGGTGCTGCTGGCGGCGGCGTTCATCGCGCAGCCGGAAGTGCTGTTTCTCGACGAGCCGTTCATCAACCTTGACCCGCTGGTGCAGGCAAAAGTGCGCGACTGGCTCAGCGAGTATGTCGCCGGGGGCGGGACGGTGTTCCTGAACACCCACATGCTCGAGAACGCTGAACGGCTCTGCAACCGCGCCGCCATCATCCACCGCGGCCGCATCCGTTCGCTCATCGAGCTGGAGCAGTTGCGGTCGCAGGGGACGACGCTCGAGGCGCTGTTCCACGAGATGGTGGCATGAACCGGCTTTTGCTTTGGCGCATGCTGCAGGAGGAGGTGCGGCTCAACAGCAGCTTCGCCAGCCGGCGCGGCTTCTGGCTCTTCCCGCTGCTGGTCGTCGGCGCAGGGCTGCTCGCCACCGCGCTGGCGGCGGAGCTGACCGCCGGCGTACCGTATCGCGAAGTGCTGCTGGGGCTGCACTTCAGCTTCCTGTTCTACGGGCTCTTCACCGGAGGGCTGGCGTTCTTCGGCAGCGACTTCCTTGAGCGCATCTTCGGCCACTACGCGCTGGTCACCAGCCTGCCTGAGACGCAGCCGCTCTCGTATCGGCGCGTTATGGGCATATATTTCTGCAAGGAGCTGTTGTTCTACGCGCTCTTCACCTTCGCCCCGCTCACGCTCGGCGCACTGCTCGGCACCAGTTGGAGCTTCATCGTACCGGGGCGCATGCTGCGGCTGATGGCGAGCCTGCTGCCGTCGTTCTGCGCTGGCCTGGCGGGGGCGTTCCTGGTCGCCAGCCTCTACCGCCGTTCGCTCTACGCGGCAGTCGCCGGCGGGGGGACGCTGCTACTGGTGCTCGGCGCACTGCTTGCGAGCGACGGGCTGCCGCAGCTGGCGTGGTATCTCGACGGCAGCCCACCACTGCCGCTCGGCTGGGGGCTGGCGCTGCTACCGGCGCTGGCAGCAGCGCTGCTGGTGGGCGAGTTCCACGAGCAGGCGCTTCCGCCGGTGCAGGGCTACCGCGAGCAGTATCGCGAGACGCTCGCCAGCAGCGAATGGAGCCGCCGCTGGGCCGTCCCGGCAGTCGTGGCGAAGGAGCGGCTCGACCTGCAACGGTCGCGGACCGGCATCAAGATGGTCTTCTCGTTCGCGGTGCCGCTGATGATGCTGGTCTTCGTCAACTGGTTCCTTGATCGCGGGCTGCCGCTGGAGGTCGAGTTCAACACCATTTTCTGGGGGGTAATGGTCGGCTTCTTCGGGACGATGCTCTATTCGTGGCTCAACACGATGGACGACAGCAGCTTCTACGCCACGTTGCCGCTGCAGGTGCCCGACCTGGTCCGCGCGCGGCTGGTGCTGTTCGGGACGGTGACATGGTGGATTCCGGCGCTATTCATGGGGCTGATTGCGCTCTTGAGCCGGGAGCTGCGGCTGCTGCCACTCGCCATCTTCGTGATGGCGGCGGTCGGGCTCTACATCGTCAGCTACACCGCCTGGATTACCGGCCTGCGCACCAACTCGTCGCTCTACGACGCGACCATCTTCGCGCGCTTCTTTCTCGTGAGCGTCCCGCCGATGGTGCTGCTCGCCATCCTGAGTATGGCGCTGGAGCAGGCGCTGCCGGTGGTGATGGTCGCCCTGAGCTTCACCTGCCTGGTGCTGCTGCTGGCAACACAGCTTTTCTACGGCCGCATCGAGCATCGCTGGGCCGGCGAGGAGTTCGACTAGCTTTTTTTAGGCCCTGCTCGTGCGAGCGCTCCCATGGCCGAAGAAAAGAAAGGCAGGCGCAAGCCCGACGAAGCCAGGAAACCCGCGCAGGGCAACGGCGGCGGCAAGAGCGAAAAGCCACACAAGGGCGCCGCCGACAAGCCGCGTCGTGATGAGAAAACGCGCCAACCCACCCGCAGCCGGGGCAACGGCCCGCGACGCGACGCGAAGTCGCGCAAGGGTGGTGGTGGCGGCAAGCCGGGGCGCGACGACCACAGTCGCGGCAAACCGCGCGGCGGCCGGCAGCAGGGCGGACGCCCGCCACACCAGCGGCGGCACGGCGTGCGCAAGACCATCAAGAACGGCGTCGGGACGGTCTTCATCGGGCAGGAGGACCCTTTCATCTATTTCCCCGACATCATCGCGCTCTTCGCCCGCGAGGACATTCGGCGCGTCGAGCTGCGCGCGCTCGGCCCCGCCATCTCCAACGCGGTCAACGTCTCCGAGCAGGTGCGGCACCGCTTCCTGGAAGAGGCGAACGTGCAGGTCGCCAACGTCGAAATCGGCACCGATAACGCGCCGCGCTCGTCGGGCAAGGGCACCTACCGCGTCAGCTTCATCCACATCTCGCTCGAGCGCGCTGCGGCCACCAGCGCGGACGGCGACGAAGGCGAAGAAACGAACGCGGGCGCCGACGACGAAAGCGACACATCCACCGCCGAGAACTAGAACTCAGCTAGGTCACGCCCCAGCCGGTGCGAGACCCAGCGATGCAGCCGCGTGACGCGGCGCGCTGCCATCTCGAGCCCTTGCGATTGCAGCCACGCGGTGCAATCGGCCAGCGGGCGGCGGCGGCTGCCGGCGAAGAGGTTGTCGCACGCCGCGACGACACGCGCTTCGAGCGTGCGCGGCAGGTAGTCGCCGGGCGGCAATCCCAGCGCGCGTGCTTCGCGTTGCGGAATCCCGCCGCCAACATGTGCACGGATGATGTGCGCCACGCCGGGGTGGAAGCCTGCTTCTGCTGCCATGGCGGCGCCGAGGGCGCAGTGCTCGACGCCGGCGCCGCGGGTGCGGCCGATGTCGTGCAGCAGCGCGCCGGCTGTCGCGAGCGCGACGTTGCCGCCCAGCACAGCGGTAACCGCGGCCGCCATTCCAGCCACGGCGCGGCAGTGCGACAGTAGCGGCGCGGGCGAGCCCGCACCGCTGTGCACCACAAGGCATTCCTGCTCAGTCGGGATGGTCGCTAGCCGGCGCCGTTGCGCGCTCGGGACGACTTGCAGCTCGCCGTCGAGCTTAGGCTGCGCCCAGCGCGGGTCGAGTTCGGCGAGGAGGATTGCGAGCGCCGCCACTTCCGAGTGCGGCTGGCTACCGACGGCGACGTTCCAGTCCGCCAGCTCGAAGGTCCAGCGCGGCACCCGCTCGGCACCGACGATGACCAGCAATTCGCGCTCGTGGCGCAGCAGCGGCGCCGCTTCGGCCAGTGGGGTGCCGAACATGGTCAGGTGCACTACCTTGCCGCGCCAGTCGCGCGCGACCGCCCGCGGGCGGGTCGTGGTCGCGATGCCGAAGTCGCCGCCGAAGCGCTGCACGACGTCGGTGACCGTCGCGACGACGCGAGAGTCAGGACGGTGCAGTGTCAGCCCGCCAGCCCCGAAGGCGCGCGCGGTCAACGCGACGTGGGTCGAGATGCGCTTGTCCCGCTCCGGCCGGTGGCCGATGCGCAGGACGTGGGGCTTCACTCCTCGCCCGGCAGGGACTGCTCCTGGCGGTCGCGAATGGAGTCGTTAACCAGGAAACCGATGAAGGCCCAGATTATGCCGCCGAGGACATACTGCACTTTGGTCGAGATGAAGTCGCCGCGGACGAAGATATCATTGACTATTTCGACGAAGCCGGCGACAATCAGGCCGAGGCTGGTGACCGTGAAGAAGAAGGTCACGATGGCGAAGCTGAAAACTCCGTCCTGGAGGTAGCTGTCGACGGTGCGGCCAATCTCGATAATCAGCAGCCCCGCCAGCAGCAGCGGCAGGACACCATCCAGCGACATGAAGCCGAGCACCATCGCCAGCATCCCCAGACTGGAGACTTCCTGCATCGCGTCAAGGCCGCGCGCAACGCCGATAATCAGCAGCAGCGCCGCGATGATGTAGGCGGTCAGCGAAACTCGCTCGCTGGTGCCGCTGAGCAGGTCGTGGTAGAACTTGCGTATCTCGTCTTCCCAGCCTGCAACCTTGATGAGCATATAGCCACCCAGCGTCAGCAGGATGGCTCCGTCGGCAATCTCGCCCTTCCCCATCACCGCCAGCAATCCCCAGACAAACACGACCAGCGCCACCGGCAGGATGAACTTGCGCTGGATTTTGGGGTCCTCCATCTTGTGGATAATGGTGTAGAGCGTATCCTCGATGGGGCGCGACTGCTGCACAACCACCTGCCGCGTCGAGTCAATCAGCAGCCGGCTGCGGATAATCGGCTCCAGCTCACGGTCCTCAGCGCCGTCGCTCACAATCACCGCGCGCGTGGCGTGCGTCTGCGCAATCACCTGGTCGAGCGTGTTGGCAATCTTCATGTCCGAGCGGGTGCCGACGCGGACGTCGCCGCAGATGGTCACCACCTCGACGTCGACATCATCCTTCAGCAGCTGGTCGTAGATCCGTACCGCGGCGAGCATAGTGTTGGTGTCGCTCTCCTCAGGGTCGGCCAGCCCCAGTTCCTGCGCTGCGGCGAGGTTGGCTTCGCGCCCGATAACGGGGCTGCGAATACCGGTTTTGCGGCCAAGGTCGTTGTCGCGATCTATCGCGAGAACCAGTGTAACCATGCACTTTCGAGGCACCCCCGGTATATTTAACCATCTGCTCCGCGCGTTTTATATACGACCCTTCATGAGCGCCAACTCCCGTTCAAGGTGCAGCATGGCGGAGTTCAAAACCATAATTTCAGACCCCAAGACACGCAGGGCGTTCAACCACGCGCTCTCCGAGAGCGACTCGAGCGCGCTCATCGGCCGTTCCATCGGCGACAAGATTGACGGCATCTTCGTCAACCTCCCCGGCTACCGCCTGCAGATTACCGGCGGCAGTGACGGCTCGGGCGTCCCGATGCGCCCCGGCCTGCCGGGCGGGCGGCGGAAGCGGATGCTGCTCAGCCACTCCACCGGCTTCCGGCCGCAGCGACCCGGACAGCGCAAGCGCAAGATGGTGCGCGGGCAGGACCTCGGACCGGAAGTTTCGCAGCTGAACCTGAAGATTATCGAGTATGGACCCAAGCCGGTCGAGGAATTGCTCGGAGCGGAGGAATGACTTGGCAGGCACCCCCTCCCAGCCGGAAATCAACATCGGCATGGTCGGCCACGTCGACCACGGCAAGACCACCCTCACACAGGCGCTGACCGGCCGCTGGACCGACCAGCACTCCGAGGAACAGAAGCGCGGTATTTCCATCAAGCTGGGCTACGCTGACGCCGATTTCTACCGCGTAAAGGAGAACGGCGGCTACCGCTACACTTCACAGAAAGAGAAGGGCGCCGAATACCTGCGTACGGTAAGCTTCGTCGATGCGCCCGGGCACGAGACGCTGATGGCGATTATGCTCTCGGGAGCGGCAATCATGGACGCCGCCATCCTGCTCATCGCCGCCAACGAGAAATGCCCGCAGCCGCAGACACGCGAGCACCTTGCGGCGCTCGAGACGATGGGGGTCGAAAACATTGTCGTCGTGCAGAACAAGATTGACGTCTGCTCCGAGCAGCGCGCGCAGGAATCCTACGCTGAAATCAAGGAATTCCTCGCCGGCACCACGCTGGCGGATTCCCCGGTTGTGCCGGTCTCGGCGCACCT
>PSPB01000023.1 GCA_003193815.1 Methanobacteriota archaeon | reverse complement strand
CATCTCCGGCCAGCGCTCCCGGGCATTTGCATCGAGTGCCGCCTGCGGCAGCCCAAAGGCACGGTAGTCGAAGTCCTCCCCGTCCAGCACGCGCTCGTCCTCCGCGACCAGCCCTGCCAGCTCCGGCGGCGGTTTCCCGAAGGCGACCCACCCCACCGTTTCCGTTTCGGGCGAGAGGCCGGCGCGGGTGATGGCGCGCGAGACCTGCCGCTGGCCGGTCAGGTAGAGCAGCACTTCGCTGGCACGGGTGTGCGAGAGCGCGTAGCCGCCATCGTGCGCGCGCTGCGCCAGTTCGGCCGCCTGCCGCAGGTGCAGCGTGCCGCAAACCGCATGCGCATCAGCGAGCGCCAGCCGTGGCCCGAGCAGCTCCCTGAGCGCTTCGTCGCTGCCTGCTGCACAGCGGCCGCCCCCGACGGTGAAATCCACGCTGGCGCAGGCAGGGGATATTATATATCCGGCAGCACCATCGCGACGTCCCATGGCCGACGGCGACGAACAGACATCCCAGCTTGAGAGCGCGCTGGCGCAGGAGCAAGAGCGACTCGAGAAGCTGTGGGATGCATACGAGCAGCAGGAGCAGGACCTGAACGCGTCGCTGGACCGCATCAACCGGCTGGAATCCGACCTGGAGACCAAGCAGGCGATGGTCCAGTCACTCGAGGAACTGCTCAGCGAACGCGACAGTCACATCCGCGAGCTCGAAATCGAGCGGCAGCGGCAGACAAAGGTCGAAGCGGAATACGCGCCGCGCGTGGATTCACTCGAGGAGAAGGTCGCCGACCAGACCGAAAAATACGACCGGCTACTCTCGATTACGCAGGAAATGGAAGAGGAGCTCGAGTTCGCCAAGCAGGCGGTCCGGGCGCGCGACGGCTGGTTCAACCAGAACGTCAGCAGCCTCGAAGCTATCGCCGCAGTCTCGAAGGAGTGGCGCTCAATCCAGTCGGGCAATTTCCCCGCCTCCAGCAGCGGCGGCGGTCCGGGCGGCTCGAAGGCAGACTTCATCAGCGCCGTCTCGAAAATCAAGGGGCTCGGCAAGGTGAAGGCGGAGCAGCTCTACGACGGCGGCTTCCACACCATCGAAACGCTCAAGGCTGCCTCGCTCGACGAGATCAGCGGCGTCAGCGGCTTCACCAAGCTGACCGCGCAGAAAATCGTCGACGGCGCCAAATCGCTCTAGAGCGCGAGAAAGCTGCGCACTAGCTGCTCGTTGCGAACCTCGGGGTGAAACAGCACTCCCCACGCTGGCAGCTCGCGGTGCCGCACCACCTGCGCACATGCCTTGGACCGCGCCAGCACTTCCAGCCGCGCGCCGGGCTCCACTGCATGGCGATGCAGCGCGAAGGCTTCGAAGCGGCCGGCACAGAGCGGATTCTCTGCCAGCGTCTCGACCGCGACCATCCCGATTTCGCGCTGCGCGATGATTTCGCCGCCGGAAGCGGCCGCCAGCAGCTGCATCCCGGAGCAGACCGCCAGCAGCGGCAGGCCGGTCTCCAGCAGGCGTTCGACCGCACCAATTTCTTTTAAATATTTGTCATCCTGAAGCGCAGTCCCCGCCAGCAGGATGTGCGACACCCCCTCCGGGACGCTGTTCAGTGTGCCGAGACGGCTGCTTTCGACCGTCGCGCCGGCGTCGCACGCGATGCGCTCCAGCGGCGCGACGAACTCCGCTTCGCTGAGCGGCTCGGCGCAGGTCGAAACCAGCAGCACGGTCACGCGAGCACCGCCTTGCGGATTTGCAGCCGGCCGGCGCCAGCGCGGAACTCCGGGCTGGTCTCGACCAGTCGCAGCTGCTGGCGGAATAACGGTGCGTCGAGCACCAGCGTCTCGAGTTCGCCGCCTTCACCGGCCGGGTTCAGCCCGTAGCGGTCCGCCAGTGCCAGCAGCTCGTCGACCGCCGCCCGGTCCAGCCTGCGGCCGAGCCATTCCGGGCCAAGGCCGTCGGCCGCGACCGCAGTCACGACGACCTCGTAGCGCTCGGCAAGCAGCATCTCGAGCAGCTGCGTCTGCGGCAGCTGCCAGAGCGGGTTGAAGCACCAGAGTCCCAAGTCGGCGCAAGCGCGCTGGATGCGTGTCGCCTGGTAGGTCGACGCCAACGCGCCGGTAACGACGCCGGCGATGCCGGTTTCGCGCTGCGCGCGCGCCAGCAGTGCCTGCATGTCAGCCAGCTCCGCCTCCGGCTCGCCCGGCGTGGCGGCGGTGAGCTGCGCGATGCCCAGCGCCTCGGCCTGCAGCGCAGTCCACTCCAGCGCCGGGGTGTGGAACATCCAGCTGTCGTCGCGCTCGGGCAGCAGCGTCAGCAGGCACGCCACTTCGTGGCCGGCCGCGACGGCACGGTGCAGCGCAAGGCAGGAGTCCTTGCCGCCCGAGAAGAGCAGGCCGAGCTTCATCGCCGTTTCCGCTTCGCGATGAGGTAAACCTCACTCGACGCCTTGCGCGACGCCTCGGGCGAGAGCGTGCGCACCGAGCCGAACTCCGCCTGCACCGCGGCGCGAAACTGCTGGAAATCCTCGCCCTCGAACACCTTGACCGCAAAACAGCGCGCCTGGCGCTCGCTGGCGATGGAAAGTGCCAGCTCCGCGAGCTCGATTGAACGCGCCTGGTCGACCGAATAGTTGCCGCTCAGGTCGGGGCTCATGTCTGAAATCACGACCGCGGCGGTCGGCGCCAAGTCGCCGAGCTGGCGCCGCAATTCGGCGTCGCGCAAATCCCCTTGCAGGAACTCGACGCCCTCGAGCGAGGCGATGTGCACCAGATCGATGCCGATGACCCTGCCTTCGGCGCCGACCATTTCCTGCGCCACCTGACTCCAGCCTCCCGGCGCGGCGCCCAGATCCAGGACGGTGTCACCCTTGCGGAAGAGCTGGCTGCGCCGCTGGATTTCCTGTAGCTTGTAGGCCGAGCGCGCGCGGTAGCCCTCGCGTCGGGCGCGACGCTGGAATCCGTCGCTGCCGCGGCGGCCCCTGCCCGGCATTCAGCTGCCGCCCACTTTGCGGAGCGCCCACTTGGCAGTCTGAGTGATGTTGCGGTCGGCGGCGCGGGTGGTGCGGCTGCGAATAATTGCGAGATGCGGCTTGACCAGCGCCGGCTTGTTGGCGCCGATGTAGCCCAGCGCCTTCAGCACTTCGACGTGGATGTACCAGTCGTCGTTCTCCAGCGCCTTGGCGAGATGCGGCACCGCCTGTATCACCACTAGCGCGTCCCGGTTGCCGATGCGCCCCAGCGCGGTGGCGCACGCCTTGCGCAGCTCCGACGAGTTTGACTTGAGCCCCCGGATGAGCGACGGGACCGCCGGCGCGACCGCCTGCGGGCTGTGCCGCCCCAGCACGCCGATGCACTCGGCGGCGCGCTCCTGCACCCGATCGCGCGACTTGAGCGCCGCCACCGCGGCGGGCGCCAGCTTGACGGCGGCCTGCGGCTGCTTACCCGCGAGCGCGGTGAGCAGCACGATGGCGTGGTAGCGCACGCGCCAGTCCCGGTGCTTGAGCGCGTCGCGCAGCTTGGGGAGCGCCTGCGCCGGTGCCTTGTGGAGCACGCGGCCGAGCGCCTCCTGCGTCGCGTAGCGCACGTCCTTGTCGTCGTCGTCAAGCAGCTCGAACAGGTCAGGGATGGTTTCATCGCGGCGCTTGTCGGACTTTATGGAAAGGCCGGTCCACAACTTGACGACGTGCAGCCGCACCTCTCGGTGGGGACTGTCGAGCGTTTCCTGGATTGCCACAAAGAAATCGTCCTGCCGTTCCGGCATCAGCTCGCGCAGGACCCGCAGCGCCGCAATAATCTCGAGCTGCGCCTGCGCCGGCTGCTCCGGGAGCGTCCCGAGCAGCGCCTTGACGATGGGGTCACGCCAGCGCTCGGCCGCCTGCACCTGCACCAGCAGCGCCTTGACCGCGGCGGCGCGCGCCTGCTCGCTGCCTGACTTGAGCGTGGTCAGGTGCTTCTCGACCTGACTGTCGAAGCTGCGGTCGGCCGAGCCATCCCGCCATTCGTCGACAGAATCCTTCAGTTCACTGAAACGGTCGCGCCATGACATCGCGGTGCGAAGGGATGAAGGTAATAAGGCTCGCGCGATGGCGCGCCATGCCGACCGCGGCGGAGCAATTCCTCAAGGCACATGACGCCCGGCTGCACGACCACGTGCGCATCAGCGCGGGCGGCCGCAGCCACGAAGGGCGCGTCATGCCGGCGCACCGCTTCTCGGGCGACCACGTCGTGGTGCTCAAGCTCGCCAACGGCTACAATATCGGTGTCTCGTGCGAAGGTGCCGAGCTGGAGCTGCTCGAGCGCGCCCCACCCCCGCCGGAAGCGGCCGCGGCAGCCGCGTCCCCGTCAGGCGACCTACCGCCGCTGACCGTGCTCGGGACGGGCGGCACGATTGCGTCCTACGTCGACTACCAGACCGGCGCGGTCCATCCGGCCAAGAGCGCCGAGGAAATCGTCGCGGCGGTCACGAGTCTGGCCGAAATTGCGAACATTCGCGCCGAAGCATTGCTCTCGCTGGCGTCGGAGGATATGCAGCCCGACGACTGGAGCGCGATAGCGAAGCGCGTCAGCGAGCTGCACGCCGAAGATGGCGCCGGAGTCGTAATCGGCCACGGCACCGACACGATGGCCTACACCGCCGCTGCGCTCGCGTTCCAGCTGCCGGCACTGCGCGCGCCGGTCGTGCTGACCGGCTCGCAGCGCAGCAGCGACCGCCCTTCGAGCGACGCGCACCTGAATCTCGCCGGCGCGGCGCGCGCGGCGCTCACCGACCTCGGCGAAGTTGCTATCGCGATGCACGCTTCTTCGAGCGACGACGTCGTCGCCATCTGGCGCGGGACGCGCGCCCGCAAGGCGCACTCATCGCGCCGCGACGCGTTCACGGCGCCGAACGGCGGCCGGCTCGGGAGCGTCGGCGACACTGTCAACTTCGACGCCGAATACCGGCCGGTCGCCGACGAGACGCGGCTCGAAGCGGGCTTCGACCCCGACGTAGCGCTGGTCTGGAGCCACCCGGCCATGACGGCGGGCGACTGGGAGGCGGCGACCGCTGGCAAGCGCGGCGTCATCGTCGCCGGGACCGGGCTCGGCCACATTGGGAGCCATTTGCACGCCGCCGTGCGGGCGACCACGCGCGACGCGGTCGTGGCGATGACGACGCAGTGCCTTGGCGGGAGCACTAACCTGAACGTCTACCGCAACGGCCGCGAACTGGGCGAGGCGGAGGTCGTGGAAGCGGGCGACACGCTGCCGGAAACGGCACTCGTCAAACTGATGTGGCTGCTCAAGCATCGCCCCGACTCGGCCGCCGCGGGCATGGGCGAGAACTTAGTAGGCGAACTGGGCTCGCGCCGGTTTTTAGATTAAGCTTTTAGCCGCCCGGAACTGGCGCGCTCCATGTCTGACCCACGCTACACGACGCTCGCGTCGAACCTGATAAACCATTCCATTCACCTGCAAAAGGGCGAAAAGGTGCTCATCGAGGCGTTCGACCTGCCGGAGGCGATGGTCATCGCGCTGGTGCGTGCCGCACGCGAGGCGGGCGGCGCGCCGTTCGTGACGCTCAAGAACAACCGCGTCCTGCGCGAGCTTTACGTCGACGCGACCGCGGAGCAGATGCAGCTCTGCGGCGAGGTCGAGCTGGCTCGCATGCGGGAGATGGATGCCTACATCGGCATGCGCGGTAGCCGCAATATCGCCGAGATGTCCGACGTGCCTTCCGACAGGATGCAGCTCTACCAGACGCACTGGCTCCAGCCGGTCCACTTCCAGGAGCGCGTGCCGAACACCCGCTGGGTCGTCCTGCGCTGGCCGTCGCCGTCGATGGCGCAGCAGGCGGAGATGTCGACCGAGGAGTTCGAGGATTTCTACTTCGACGTCTGCTGTCTCGATTACGCGAAGATGGGCAAGGCGATGGAGCCGCTGAAGGCGCTGATGGAGCGCACCGACCGCGTCCACATCACCGGCCCCGACACCGACCTGCGCTTCTCCATCAAGGATATCCCGGCCATAATCTGCTCCGGCGACCGCAACATCCCCGACGGGGAGTGCTTCACCGCGCCGGTGCGCGATTCGGTCGAGGGACACATCCACTTCAACGCGCGCACGCTCTACAACGGCACCATCTTCGGCGACGTGCGGCTCGAGTTCACGGCCGGAAAGGTCGTCGCTGCAACCGGCAGCGACGACGCGCGGCTCAACGAAATCCTGGACAGCGACGAGGGGGCGCGCTACGTCGGCGAGTTCTCGCTGGCGTTCAACCCCTTCATCCGCGAGCCGATGCTCGATATCCTGTTCGATGAGAAAATTGCCGGCAGCTTCCACTTCACCCCGGGAAACGCCTACGACGAGGCGGACAACGGCAACCGGTCGGAAGTACATTGGGACATGGTGATGATTCAGCGCCCGGAATATGGCGGCGGCGAAATCCGCTTCGATGACGTGCTCATCCGCAAGGATGGGCTGTTCGTGCTGCCCGAGCTGGAAGGGCTCAACCCGGAGAACCTGCGGTAGGTGGGACCATACAGGCAAGAATCAAGGATGATCCAATCGCCTCGGCCGAGCTGGCTGGCCTGACCTACGTCAGCGACGCTGAGCCAGGAATTTCGCGAGGGCAGCGGGGCGAGAAGGTAGACTATACCAGTCCACGCGGCAGGTTGCTGACCGGAAAGAAGACGCTCGAGCATATAGAGGGGCTGAAAATCCCGCCCGCCTGGACCGATGTCTGGATCTGTGAAGACAACAAGGGCCACCTGCAGGCTACGGGAGTTGACAAGAAAGGGCGCAAGCAGTACGTCTATCACCCCCTCTGGACCAAGCTGCGCAGTGCGGCCAAGTTTGACAAGATGGTAGAATTTGGCCATATACTGCCTGTTATCCGGAGGCAGTATGACCTTGACCTGCGGGTCGAAGGCAATTCCCGGCAGATGATGATGCCGAAGGAACGGATGCTGGCGGCCCTGGTGAGGCTGCTTGATACCACCTTTATCCGGATTGGAAACGAAACCTACCGCGAAGCAAACCAGCACTATGGCCTCACGACTCTACTGGATGACCACTGCACCTTCGAGTATGATGACAACGTGCTTCCCGATGAGGAGAAATGGTACGATGGGCAGCTGGTAGGCTGGTTCACGTTCGTGGGCAAGAGTGGAAAAGACTACACCGTGATGGTGCATGACGAGAGGTATCCTGACCTGGTTGCGTTGATGCTCGAGAGCTACAACCTCAAGGCGGAAGGCAAGAACGACCTTTTCGTATACGTCGATGAGGAGGGCACACCGCGGGACATCACGTCCAAAATGGTAAACAACTACCTGCAGAACATCGCCGGTTTCAGGTTCAGTGCCAAAGATTTCAGGACCTGGCGCGGGACCGAGCTGGCTGCCAATGGGCTGGCGAAGGTGCAGAAGCAGCTGAACAATAAGGAACGCAAGAAGATGGTGACCAAGGTGGTGAAGGAGGTGGCAGCCAGACTTGGTAACACTCCTGCCGTCTGCCGGAGCTCATACATCCACCCGGCCTTCCTGGAAGACTTCATGGCTGGCAGGTTCTACGGGAAGTGGAAGCAGGCCCACACCCCGGAAGAAACCGAACTGCTCTCGTCCAATGAAATTGCGGTCCTCAACTATCTGGATGAGGGCGCACAGGTTCCGAAGTAGCATCGCGAACTGCTTGCTAACGGCGGACGCCGGTAGACTCTATTCGGGCTGAGAGGAAAAAAGAAGACCCGTTTCTCAACCGCTAATCAGGATTTCAATGCTCTCGGCAAGGGCAATGTCTTTGTTAGTGATTCCGTTAGCATCGTGTGTGGTTGTAG
>PSPB01000022.1 GCA_003193815.1 Methanobacteriota archaeon | reverse complement strand
CGCACGGCCGCGAGCAGGTCTCCGTCGTAATGGTGCGCGACCAAGTGCGGCAGCACCTCGGTATCGGTTCCGGAGTTGAACTCGATGCCGGCCGCCTCCCTCCTCGAGCGCAGGTCGGCGTAGTTTTCGAGCGTCCCGTTGTGGATGACGGCGATGTCACCGCTGGAATCAACTTGGGGGTGCGCGTTGGCGTCAGACGGCTCGCCGTGGGTCGCCCAACGGGTGTGGCCGATGCCGACCGTCGCCTTTAGGTTCGGCAGTGCTTCCTCCATCACCGAGATGCGCCCCTGCTTTTTGTGGATGGTAAGCCCCCCGTTTTCCTGCACCGCGATGCCGGCCGAATCGTAGCCGCGGTATTCGAGCCGCTTGAGCGCCTCAATCAGGATTGGGGGCGCATCGCCGCTGCCGGCGTAGCCAACGATGCCGCACATCAGGCAGCCTCCACCGGGAACTCGCCGTCAATCGCGGCGCCGACGCCCACGACGGCGCCGCGCGAGAGCACGCAGCCACCCTGCAGCACCGCACGGTCACCGATGCGGCAGCCGTCGCCGACCATCGCGCCGCGGTCGACCACGGAGTGCTGCGACTGCAGATACGTTGCTTCTTCGGGGCCGGGGAGTGCGACGACGTGCGAACCGAGTTCGCTCGCTTCGCCGACGACGCACGCCTGCAAGTGGGTGTAGCTGCCGACCGAGACCGAATCCATTACGAGCGTGTCGGCGATTTCGCAGTGCGTGCCCATTTCGACGCCGTCGCCGATGGCGGTCGACGGGCCCAGCACGGTGCCGGGGCCGATACGGCAGCCGCTGCCAATCGCGAGCGGCCCCTGTAGGTAGCAGCCGGCGGCGATGCGGCTTCCTTCACCGATGGCGACCGCGCCGCGAATCATGACGCCCGCCTCGCAGGTGCCCGCCAGCTCCTGCGGCAGGTAGCGCAGCGCGACCTGGTTGCCGCCGACCATGTCCCACGGGTAGACGATGTTGTGCCACGCCTCGGCCATCGCGACCGTCGGCGCCGTGGTGCCGTCGGCGAGCAGCGGCTGCAGTGCCTTGCCGATGTGCCGCTCGTCGCTCCCGACCAGCCGCGCGACGGTAGCCGGCGCAAGCCGCGCGATGCCGGTGAAATGCAACCGCCCTACGGCGTCGGGCGCATCGTAGCTCAACCGCACCGTATCGCCCTCGAGCTCGAGTCCGCCCCACTTGGACCAGCGCAGCGCCTCGCTCGCGAGCAGCGCTTCGCCCTGCTCCTCGAGCAGCGCGGCGAAGCCCTGCGGTGCGACGTAGTTGTCCCCCGGGACGACCAGCAGTTCCTCGTCAGGGGCGGCCGCAGCGCCGAGCCGCAGCGCGTCGAGCGTACCGGTCAGCTCCTTCTGCCGCGCGTATTCGACCGCGACGCCATGGCGACCGCCGTCGCCGAACAGGCTCATGACGCTCTCGGCGCCGTGCCCCACGACCAGCACCAGCTTCCGCACCCCCGCGTCACGCAGCCCGGCGACAAGGTGCTCAAGGATGGTGCGGTTGGCGAGCGGTAGCATCCCCTTGGGGCGACTGGCGGTCCAGCCCCGCAACCGTGCGGCTTCGCCGGCCGTCAGGATTACGGCACGCATGCGCCGCCGCACGTGGGGGAGTATATCATCCTTACGATTTGCAAATCGCCCGCGCCGGCTTGCTGGGGGTGCGTTTCATATCCGCCTCGGCGCTGGCGCGCGGTGTTCGTGCTCGACAGCGTCGCGTTCTTCACCCGCCGCCACCCGCAAGGCGAGCTGCTGACGGCGCCCGGCGTCGAGCAGGAGCTCGTAAACCGGCGCAGCCGTGAATACCACGCGCAGCTTGGCGCGGCCGGGATGCAGGTCGCGTCCGCTGACGCGCCGGCGCAGGAGCGCGTCGCCGCCGCCGCGCAGGAAACGGGCGACGCGGGCGTGCTCTCGCCCGTCGATGCGCAGCTGCTGGCGCTGGCGCTCGAGCGCGATGCGACGCTCATCACCGACGACTTCGCGATGCAGAACGTCGCCGCCGCCATGGGCATCGCGTGGCTGCCGGTTGAGACCGTCGGCATCGCCAAGCAGTTGCGCTGGCGCTGGACTTGCAGCGGATGCCGCCAGAAATGGGATGAACCGCACGGCGAGTGCCCGACTTGTGGCAGCGAGCTGCGGCGGACGCGGCGCTAGTCTGCCGCCACGAACCCGTCCCCGTCAAGCAGCGGCACCACGTCGAACGCGTCGAATGCCAGGCAGCACTCGAAGTCGCGCTCGAGTCCTACGGCCACGAGCGCGTCGTGGCTCGGCGAAGCGCGGCAGCGCTCGCGGATTTCGTCCTGCGTCAGCTCGAAGTCGCTGTCACCGCTATCAAGCAGGTGCGCCAGCCAGTTTGCGCCGATCCAGTCCTCGATGACCGGCTCGCCGAGCCGCCCCGAGCAGACCAGCGCGACGTCGCCGCCTCGCACCCGTAAAAAGCGTGCAACGGCGCGGGCGTTGCAGAAACCGCCCATCAGCACGACCGGTGCGTCGGCAGCTGCGACGACCATGCGCGAGCCGTTGGTCGTCGACGAGAGCAGCGTCCGCCCGTGCAGGTCGGCGGCCGCCATCTCGGTAGGCGACGACCCCAAGTCGTAGCCGTCGATGCGGCGGCATTCGCGCTCGCCCGACCGCAGCGCGTCAGGGTAGCGGTGCCGCACCTCCTCGAGATGCGCGCGGCTGGCGCACGGCACGATGCGCGCCGCACCGCCGGCGAGCGCAGTGGCGTATGTCGTGGAAGCGCGGATGACGTCGATGACCACGACCGCGTCGCCGTGCGCCGCCGCCGCTTCGGCACCGGGCAGCCCCTGCTCGATGGCGATGCGCATCAGCGTCTCATTCCCCGGGCTTTCCCCGGCCGCTCGCGGCAAGGTGCCGCTCGCCGATGACGAAATAAAAGTCTTCTACGGTGTCGCCGCGCAGCCCGCGCCGCAGCGTCTCGACCGAAATCACGTCGGTCGGCGCGATGTTTCCGAGACTCGCTTCGGGGCCGAACTCGCGCAGGAAGAAGATTTGCTGCGACTTGCGCGGCGCCTCGAAGATGACGCGGGCGGGGTCGACGCCGGCGAGCGCCGCCTTCATGCGTTCGCGCTGCACTTCGCCGCCGCCGTCCATCAGCCCTACGCTGGCACCCGATTCGCGCGCCTCGACGATGACTTTCTCGGCGCCCGCCACCAGGAATTGCTTTAGCTGCGCGTTGTATTCGCCTGCCGACAGGTCGCGCTCGGGGAGCTTGCGCCCGACTTCGCAGTATGGCACCAGCCCCGCCTCGCGCGCCTCCGCAATCAGCTCGCAGATGCGGTCCGGCGCAATGTCCAAACTGCCGCTCGAAATCTCGGTCGCGTCGGCGCCCATTTCGCGCAGCTCGGCGAAGAGCTCGCCCGCCCGGTTCTGGTGCTCGGAGAGCTCGAGCAGCGTCCCGCCGTTGCAGACCGAGATGTCGTGCGACCGCATCAGTTCCACCTTGCGCCGCACGACGTCGAGCGGCTGGAGCTGTGTTGTCGCCCAGCCCAGTTTCCACAGGTCGATGTAGTCGGCGCAGATTTCGAGTAGGTCCTCGGTGTAGCGGTAGCCGAGCCCGGTATCGATGACCATTGTTAGCCCCGTGCTGCGCGGTTTCGCACTGCGCTCCGGCATCGGCAGGAACTCGAACGCTTTCTCGCTCACGGCTCGTGCGACCGCCTCGAACTACTTAAAATCTTCAGAAATCGCCTAGCGTCGCCTGCTGGCCCATGGGCGGCGGCGGTTGCGTGAATTTTTCGAGAGCGGTGCCGACTCGCGCGCGTGAGAAGCCGTGGCGTTCGCAGAGCAGCTCCATGACGCGTCCGCGCCGCGGCTCACCCCATGTCGGCGCGAACTCGACCGACGGGTGGTTCAGGAAGAGCTGCCGCAGCTCGTCCAGGTTGTCGACCTTGTGCCCCAGCTTCGCCAGTGCCGCCTCGGCGCTGCCGAGCTCGCGCAGTAGCTTCAGCCCTTTCTTCGGGCCGATGCCGTGGATGCCGGGGTTGAAGTCGGTCCCCATCAGGATGGCCATGTCGACTAGCTGCTCGTGCGAAAGCTGCGTCGCCTCGATGGCGCCAGCGAGCGTCAGCTCCTCCGGGTTGACTTCAACCCATGCCTGCCGGCCGGGGAGTTTGCGGCGCCCCGAGACGGTCAGGTTGCGCAGCAGCCGCGGCGCCCCGAAGAGCAGCGTGTCGAAATCCTGCGAGACCGCCGCGTCGACCACGCCCGCCGCCATCATCGCCGCCGCCTGCGCTTCTCCCTCCGACGGCGCGGTGACCCACGGCAGGCCGAGCGCGTCGAGTAGCTCCTGCGCTTCAGCGACCATTTCGGGCGTCAGCCGTGAAGTCTGCTGCGCCTTGGTGCGCGCCTTCACCAGGTCGCCCGCGGCGAGCGCCGCTTCCCACTCCGCCTGCGCCTTGATTTTGCGGTCACGCCGCTCGTCGAGCACGCGCTTCTTGAGCGCGTGCGGCTTGCCGTCGAAAATCAGGCAGAAGCGCAGCCCCTCGGCAGCGAGCGCCGAGAGCCGGAAAAGCAGCCCCGAAAGGTGCGACGTCGTGTGACCATGGGCGTCGGCGAGTGGCATCCCGTCGCGCTGCCGGATGGACGCTAGGAACTGGTAGAGCAGGTTGTAGCCGTCGACCGCCAGCCGCTGCCCACGCAGCTGCGCAATCTCGACCGGGCGCGCCGGGATAATTGAGCCCAGCTTGATGCCCATTTCAGCCCTTCACGACGCCGAGCGGCCGCATGCGCGCCACCTTGCGCGCCAGCCCTGCCTGATGGCATACTTCGACCACCTGCGAGACGTCCTTGTAGGCACCCGGTGCCTCCTCCGCCGCGACGCGCGGGGAGCGGGCGCGGACGTAGATGCGCTGTTTCTGCCATAAATCCCGGATTAGCCGCTTCGAGTCGAACTTGCGCGCCGCCGCCTTGCGCCCCATCGCGCGTCCGGCGCCGTGGCAGGCCGACCCGAACGTGTCGCGCATCGCGCCCTCGGCGCCCGCGAGCACCCACGACGCGCTGCCCATGTCGCCCGGTACCAGCACCGGCTGGCCGACGTCGCGGTATTGCGCCGGGATTTCGTCTGAGCCGGGCGGGAACGCGCGCGTGGCGCCCTTGCGGTGGACGCACACTTCGCGGCCGCCGTGCTGCTCGAGCTTGGCGATGTTGTGCGCGACGTCGTAGACCGTCTCCAGCCCGAGCGATTCAGCCTCGGTGCCGAAGACCTGTGTGAACGCCTGGCGGGTGAAGTGCGTAATCATCGAGCGGTTGGCCCAGGCGTAGTTGGCGGCGGCCGACATCGCGCCGACGTAATTGCGCGCCGCTTGAGATTCGAGCGGCGCGCACGCCAGCTGCCGGTCGGCGAGCTCGATGCCTGCATCCTTCGACGCGTCCATGACGCACTCGAGATGGTCCTGGCACACTTGGTGGCCGCAACCGCGCGAGCCGGTGTGCATCATCACCGCCACCTGCCCCTCGCGCAGCCCGAACGCCTTCGCGGCTGCGTCGTCGAAGATTTCCTCGACGACCTGCAATTCAAGAAAGTGGTTGCCGCTACCCAAAGAACCGACTTGCTTGCGGCCGCGCTTGCGCGCGAAGTCGGAGACCTGTTCCGGCTGCGCCACGTCGAGCGCCCCGCGCTCCTCGAGCACCTCGACGTCGCGGTCCCAGAGATACCCCTCCTCGGCGGCCCACTGCGCACCGCGCTCGAGCACGGAGTCCAGCTCGCGGTTCGAGAGCGCCAGCGGGCTCTTCGAGCCCAGGCCGGACGGGACGCGCTTGAAAAGTTCGTCAACCAGCTCCCTCTGCCGCGGCTGGACGTCGCCCAGTTCAAGATCAGTACGCAGCAGCCGCACACCGCAGTTGATGTCGAAACCGACCCCGCCCGGCGAAACGACGCCGCCTTCAGCGGGGTCGAAGGCGGCGACGCCGCCAATCGGGAAGCCGTAGCCCCAGTGGATGTCCGGCATCGCCAGGCTGGCGTCGACGATTCCTGGCAGCGTCGCGACGTTGGCAACCTGCTGTAGCGCCGAGTCCATCCCCGGGTGCGCCAGCAGTTCGGGCGTCGAATATATTCTGCCAGGAACGCGCATGTCGCCCTGCTGCGGCAGCTCGAAGACGCCTTCGCCGGCGGGGCGCAGCTGCTCCCTCATGCCTCGGCCGGTTCGTATTTCGAAGGGCAGCCCATCTGGATGATTTCGGCGCGCAGCATCAGCGCGCCATCGACCTCGACCAGCGTGCCGGTAATCGTAGCGCCCTTGTCCTCGGCGAAGGTGTCGGGAATAATTACGCCTCCCAGGTCGATGCGCAGCGTGTAGTCGCCCTCAACCAGTTCGATGTCTTCGCGAGTCCAGTTGAGCACGACGCCGTGGACCTGGATGCGTTCGCCCGCGTCGTATTCGCCGCTGACTGCGGTCTCCACGGAAACGTAGTCGACTTGCTCGTCAACCGAGTAGAATGCGGCCGCACCGGTCGCGACGAGAATCGCGAGCGCCAGCAGCCCCTTGGCCCAGGTTGGCAGCGGCCGCCGCGTGCGCCGTTCACTCTCCATCTTCCCCTCCATCGGGGGCGGCAGCAATATGGCTTTCCAGCTGCCGCCGCAGCTCCGCCTGCCGGCGGTGGAGCCAGCCGGCGTAGCCCGCGATGCCGAGCCAGAAGACCGTCATTCCGCCCCAGAGCCAGAGCAGGTCCTCCGCCGGGGGGACGCTGACGTCAATCTCGACCGTCGTGTTGGTGACGATGCTGCCGTCGCGCAGCAGCCGCAACTCGAGCGGGACGTTGAACGCCTCGCTGTGGAAGGTCGCTCCGGGGAACGAGAAGCTGGCTCCGCCAGCGACCGGCAGCGCTTTCGAGCGCAGTTCGGCGCCCGAAAATTCGGCCTCGACCGTGTAGCCGTCGCCGTTCTCGACCTCAAGGTCGATGAACCATGCCTCGCCGGTGCGGAAGACCGGGTTGTAACTCACACTCACGCTGGCGTCCCCGTCGGTGAGCGTCACTGTCTCGGCGGCCGCGGACGGCAGCAGTAGCAGCGCCAGTGCGAGTGCCAACGCGACGCGGGCGCCGCTCACGCGCCGCCCTCCAGCCGCGCCGCGAGCAGCTCTTCCTCGAGCCGCTCCAGCTCGAGCCGCGTGCGCAGCAGCGCGACGAAGAGCAGCAGGAAGCCCAGCAGGCCGGCGTAGAGCACCAGCCGCATTTCGGGCGCCAGCGCGTCCTGGTTGTCGCTGCCGATTATGACGGGATGGTCGGAGCGCAGGAAGCGCGACGAAAGATAAGAAAGCGGCACCGAAATGACGCCGAGCATCCCGACGATGGCCGCGCCACGGCGCACCGCTTCCGAATCGGGCTGCCGACGCCAGGTGACGTAGGCGACGAGCAGCAGCCACATTGCGAGCGTCGTCGCCAGCCGCATGTCGCTGAAGAAGCGCATGACTATGTCGGGCCCCCACTCGGCACGCATCCAGAACGTGCCGGACGCAAGCGACATCGCGCCGAACACGAGCCCCAGTTCGGCAGCGCAGCGCGCCAGCCGGTCGCCTTGCGGGGTGCGCTTCCAGAGCCACCAGCCGCTGCCGGCGACGACGAGCATGAACGCCAGATACGCCATCAGCCCCGACGGGACGTGCAGGTAGAAGAGCCGCTGCGCGTTGGGCGCGGTGAAGAAGCGCGCCGGCGGCATGACCAGCAACCCCTGCCAGAGTGTCAGCAGCACCAGCACGAACCCCGTCGCGCCGAGCGCGCCGGTAATCGAGTGCGACTTCATCACGCCGCGCGACCCTGCACCGCTAATTAAGCTATTATTGGCCGTTTGGACTTGTTAATTTCCTGCTTGTATCGTCGTGAAACGGTAATGCTTAACAGTAATGATTATCACTAATTCTCATTGCCGATAGGTATTTGCGAAAGGCAGAGATAA
>PSPB01000021.1 GCA_003193815.1 Methanobacteriota archaeon | reverse complement strand
AGATGGCGAGCTTGTCCGAACCGACCCCTTCGTAGGGCTGGTCGGCGCTGGTCCAGATTTCGATGGGCTGGTTCTCGCCGTCGTAGGTCGCCGACTTCTCGTAGGTCGAAAGGTAGTTCTCGTCGATGGCCATGCTGCTGGCTGATTTCAGGGGCAGTTAATAATGCTATTCTGGACCGCGAAACTGCTATATCGCCCCGCCTGCGGTGCGCCGCCATGGGCGAAGTTGCTCTGAAATACAGGCTGATGCCGGAATCCCCGGCAGTCGATACCGCGGCGGTCGTCGCGGCGCTGCCGGCGACGTTGCCGGCCGACGCAAAACTGGGCGCGCACGAAGTTTCGCCCTTCGCCTTTGGGCTGATGGCGATTGACGCGCTGGTAATCGGTCCCGACCGCGCCGGGCTGGTCGACGAAGTCGAGGGCGGGCTGGCGTCGCTGGAAGGCATCCAGTCGGTCGCATTACTCGAGCAGTCGCTGCTCTGATTTGGTCGCCGACTCATGGCGCGGCCTGGCCTCACCGCTCGCTCCACAGCGCGGCGATTCGTCCGCTGCCGAAACTCGCTTCGTCCGCGCTCAAGGATTAAGAACCCGGCGCGGCTACCGCGCTCGATGGGCGAGTCGCGCAATTACAACCTCATCAGGCAGACGCTGGGGCGCGCACTACACCTCTGTTTCCGGCCGCGCTACCGCGGGCAGGAGTCGGTGCCGGTCGACGGCCCGCTAATCATCGCCGCCAACCACCTCTCGCACATCGACCCGGCGTTCATCATGACCGCCACCTCGCGCGAGGTCAACTACCTCTCCAAGCAGGAGCATTTCGAAGGCCGCCTGCGCGGCGCGCTCTTCAGCCGCATGGGGGTCATCCCGGTCGACCGCGACGGCGACGCCAGCGACGCGCTGGACGCGGCCGAAGCCATCCTGCGCGACGGCGGCGCGGTCGGCATCTTCCCCGAGGGGACCCGGTCACGCGACGGGCAGCTGGGGCGCGGCCGCACCGGTGCCGCACGGCTGGCGGCCGCCACCGGCGCGGCGGTCGTGCCGGTCGCCATCCGGGAGACCGACCGCGTCATCCCGGTCGGCAAGCGCGTCCCGCGGCTCTGGCGCCGTTTCTACTACGAGTTCGGCGACCCGCTCTATTTCACGGCAAAGGAGGCGAACCGCGAGGCGCTGCGCGAGTTCACTGACGAAATCATGGACGCCATCACCACGCTCTCCGAAGAGGCGGGCGACTACTGGCATTCGCGCCGGCTGCGCACCCGCATGGCCGCCTGGCAGGAGCGTAACGGGCTGGGCCGCGCGAAGCTGCGTGCGTCGCTCGACGCGCGGGCGCAGGCGCTCCGGGCGCGGCTGGGGCGCTGACGAGCGCTATTCTGTCGCGGGTCCGGAATCCCGGCGCTGTTCCCAGAACTGCGCCAGCCAGTAACTGCCGGCGAAGGCGAGATTGCCCATGGCAAAGATTCCACCATAGAAGATGATGCGACCGGTGGTGGTCAGGTCGTTCAGGAACTCGTAGGGAAAGCCGCAGCTCACCTCACCGCACGGGAAGTCGTCCCGCTGCGAGACGAACGCCTCCATCCAGAAAATATAGCCGAAGAAGATGACCATGTATATTCCGTATGAGCGCTTCCAGTCCTCGAACGGCTGGCTGTAGTGCACTGCCTCGACAAACAGGATAATCGACGTGCCGAGATGGACGTAGTAGTTCTGGAACAGGGCGGCAAAGGAATCATACGCCTGCACCTCGCCGAGCGCGCCCATCGCCCGCAGGACCCAGTAGAGCAGCACGACGATGATGTTGATGCCCATAGCGGCGCCGAGAATAGGGATGTCCAGCCGCTTCTGGCCGTCAAATTCGTACTTGATGGCGCCCAGCGCCACCAGCAGGTTCAATGTCAGGTTCCAGTTCGACAGGAAGGAGAGCCCGCCCGCCCAGCGTCCCGCGGCGGGGCCGTCGCCGCCGATGACGATTGCCAGCAGCCAGTAGTAGCCGACCAGCGCCAGCGCAACGATGCGGAAAATCCGCCGATTGCTCATTTCCATGCAGCCCCGTATCGACGGCCATTTTTCAACGCTTGCGCCGCGTCAGAGCGCGTCCGGCACGACTTCGCTCTCCGCGCCGCTGGCAAGGTTGCGCACCTTGACCAGCCCGCGCTCCCACTCCTTCGGCGCGAGCAGCAACAGCCGCTCGGCACCGCAGCGGTCGGCGTGCTTCAGCGCCCACTTGAGCCGTTTCTCCTCGAGCACCAGGTCGACGCTGCGCCCTTGCGCCCGCAAGCGGCCGGCGACGTCCATCGCCGCCGGCCGTAGCTCGGGATTGAGCGCGAAGACCACGTCCTGCACGCTGCCGGCCAGCTGTGGCAGCCGGCCGCGGTCCTTGAGCAATTCCAGAATTACCATGTCGCCGAAGCCGAAACCGGTCGCCGGCAGGTCCTTCCCGCCGAAGGACGAGAGCAGCCGGTCATAGCGGCCGCCGCCGCAGACCGCGCGCAGCTCGCCGCTGCGGTCGTGCGCCTCGAAGACGGGGCCGGTGTAGTAGGCCAGCCCGCGTACAATCGAGCCGTCGAACTCGAGCCACTCCGTTAGGCCGTAGCCCTCCGCTAGCGCCCAGAGCGACCGCAGCTCGGCGACGGCACCGCTGTCGTCGCCCAGCGCCGCCGCGAGCGTATCAAGGTCGTGCAGCCCGAGCACGCGCTGGATGGTCGCGATCGCCGTGTTGTCGAGCCCCAGTTTCCCGAGCTGCGCTGCCGCCTCGTCCGGCAGCAGCTTGCCGAGCTTGTCAACGACAATGCAGACCGCGGCGAACTGCTCGCCTGCGACGCCGACCGAGTCGAGCACTTCCTGCAGCACCTTGCGGCTGCTGACACGTATGCCGACCTCGGCGGGCGCCAGTCCGACGCGGTCGAAGAAAGAACAGAGCACCGCCAGCAGCTCGACATCGGCTTCGACGCCAGCGCTGCCCCAGATATCGACGTTCCACTGGTAGTGCTCGCGCCCGCGTCCGCGCTGCATCCGTTCGTAGCGCCAGCACTGCGGAATCGAGAACCACTTGATGGGCAGCGGCAGCGCCCCGGCGCGCGCCAGCACCATCCGCGCCAGCGACGGCGTCATCTCGGGGCGCAGCGCGACGCGGCGGCCGCCCTTGTCCTCGAAACCGTAGAGCTGCCCGACGATGTCCTCGCCCGCCTTGCGGGTATAGAGCGCTTCGTGCTCGAGCACCGGCGCGTCATACTCCTCGAAGCCGTGCAGCTGCGCCGCAGCACGGAAGTGCGAGAAGAGCCAGCTGCGCAGCCGCATCTCGTCGGGGTAGAAGTCGCGGGTCCCGCGCACGCCCTGCAGGTCGCTCACGCTGCCGCGAGCGAGGGCGGGGGTTTAGCGTTAGTGGGCGCAGCCACCGTTATAGCCGCCAGCCGCTGCCAGCCGATGACGACCCGCGAGCGCATCGAGGAGCTGGAGCAGCGGCTGGCGGAAGCGCAGCGCTCCGACGCGGCGCGAGTCGAGAAGCAACACGCCGCCGGCAAGCTCACCGCGCGCGAGCGGATGGAGGCACTGCTCGACGACGGCAGCTTCGTCGAGCTGGACGCGCTGGCGAAGCATCGCAGCGCCAGCTTCGGGATGGAGAAGCGGCGGCCGCCGGGCGACGGGGTGGTGACCGGCCACGGCACCATCGAGGGGCGGCCAGTCTACCTCTTCGCGCAGGACTTCACGGTCTTCGGCGGCGCGCTGGGGGAAGTGCACGCCAAGAAGATTTGCAAGGTGATGGACCTCGCGACGCGCATGGGGGCGCCGGTCATCGGGCTCAACGACTCGGGCGGCGCGCGCATCCAGGAAGGCGTCGTCTCGCTGGGCGGCTACGCTGAAATCTTCTGGCGCAACGTCCAGTCGTCGGGAGTCGTCCCGCAAATCTCCCTGATTCTGGGGCCGTGCGCCGGCGGCGCGGTCTATTCGCCGGCGATTACCGACTTCGTCATCATGGCCGAAGGGACGTCGCACATGTTCATCACCGGCCCCGACGTTATCAAGACCGTAACGCACGAGGAAATAGGCTTCGAGGAGTTGGGCGGTGCGGAGACCCACGGCTCGCTCTCGGGCGTCGCGCACCTGACCGCACCCGATGAGCAGGCTGCTTTTGCCGAGCTGCGGCGGCTGCTTGCATTCCTGCCGCAGAACAACCTGGAGCAGCCACCGCGGCGGGAACCCCCGTCAGGCGACGAGCGGCTGCCGCAGCTCGACAGCCTGATGCCCGACAACTCGAATACGCCATACGACATCCGCGAGGTCATCACGGCGGTCGGTGACGAAGGGGACTTCCTGGAACTGCAACCGGACTGGGCGCAGAATCTGGTCATCGGCTTCGCGCGGCTGGGCGGTTTTCCCATCGGTGTGGTGGCGAACCAGCCGCAGCACCTAGCGGGCTGCCTTGACATTGACGCATCGACTAAAGGGGCGCGCTTCGTCCGCTTCTGCGACGCATTCAACCTGCCACTGGTTACTTTCGTGGACGTTCCCGGCTTCCTGCCGGGGCGTGAGCAGGAACATGGCGGCATCATCCGCCATGGCGCCAAACTACTCTACGCCTTCGCCGAGGCGACCGTCCCGAAGCTGACGGTGATAACGCGCAAGGCGTACGGCGGCGCGTATGACGTGATGGCGTCCAAGCACATCCGTGCCGACCTGAACTTGGCGTGGCCGACCGCTGAAATCGCGGTGATGGGCTCCGAGGGAGCGGTGAATATCATCTTTCGCAAGGAACTGGCCGCCGCCAGCGACCCCGACCGGAAGCGGCGCGAGCTGACCGACGAGTATCGCGAGAAGTTCGCGTCGCCTTGGATTGCCGCCGAAATGGGGTACATCGACCGCGTCATTTTCCCGCGCGATACGCGCGTCGAACTGCTGCGTGGGCTCGAGCGCTTTGGGAACAAGCGCGAACCGCGCCCGAAGCGCAAGCACGGCAACATTCCACTTTAATACTCATCGATGTGAAAAATATGACTGAAATCCTACAAGCTGGAGACCCTGCACCTCGCTTCGAAGCGGTTGACCAGGACGGTACGGCCGTTGCGCTGGCCGACTTCGCCGGCCGCTGGCTACTGCTCTACTTCTATCCGCGCGATGATACGCCGGGTTGCACTATCGAGGCGCAGGAATTCACGGCGCTCGCCGCCGAGTTTGCAGCGCTCGAGTGCGACATCGTTGGCGTCTCACCTGATTCGCCGCAGAAGCACTGCAACTTCATCGCGAAATACGGTCTCGGCGTGCGCCTGCTCGCCGACCCGGACCGCGCGGTGATGGCGCCTTACGGGGCATGGCGACTGAAGAAGAACTACGGCCGCGAATACATGGGCGTCGCGCGCTCGACCTTCCTCGTGGCCCCTGACGGCACGGTCGCGCGGGCGTGGCCCAACGTACGCGCCAAGGGGCACGCGGCGAAGGTGCTGGCGGAGCTGGAAGCGCAGCGTGGCTGATCTCGAGCGGACCGGCCGCAGCCAGCCCATGCGGCACTCCGAACGCGGCAGCTTCGACCGCGAGACGGTCAACGCCATCCTGGACGCGGCGCTGCTCTGCCATGTCGGGTATGTGCTTGACGGCGCGCCGCTGGTGACGCCGACGCTTTTCTGGCGCGATGGCGAGCGCGTCTTCTGGCACGGCTCCGCCGCCAGCCGGGCGTTGCGGACGCAAGCGGAGTGCAAGGTCTGCCTGACAGTGAGCCTGCTCGACGGTATCGTGCTGTCGCGCTCGGCTTTCAACCACTCGGTCAACTACCGCTCGGTGATGCTTTTCGGGACGGCCCGGAGCGTTGATGACTCCGGGGAAAAACTGCTGGCGCTTGAGAAGCTCATGGAGCGCATCGCACGCGGCCGCTGGGGCGAAGTGCGCCAGCCGACTGAGTCGGAACTGAAAGCGAGCAGCGTGCTCTGGATGGATATCCGGGAAGGCGCAGCCAAGATTCGTGCTATCCCCGTCGGTGACGAACCGGCAGACCGGGATCAGCCGGTCTGGGCCGGGGTAGTCCCAATCATGACCAGCCTCGGCGAGCCAGAGCCGGCAGCGGGGCTGGCAAGCGATATCGAGATGCCAGGCTACCTGTCGAAAATCAGGCTATCATAGGGCGGCGGGCTGGCGCCCGCCGCCGGTTTAGTTCAGGTTTTTTTGTAACAAACAGGACTACATCATCCCGCCCATGCCACCCATACCGCCCATGCCACCCATGTCGCCCATGCCGGACATGTCCGGCATTGAGGACTCCTTCTCGGGGATGTCCGAGATGAGTGTCTCGGTGGTCAGCACGAGGCTCGCAATAGAGCCGGCTGCCTGAAGTGCGTTGCGCACGACCTTGACGGGGTCGATGATTCCAGCCTTCATCAGGTCCTCGTAGGTGTTGGTGCGGGCGTTGAAGCCGAAGCTGGCGTTCTTGGATTCGCTAATCTTTGAGACCACTACGCCTCCGTCTTCGCCAGCGTTTTCGGCAATCTGGCTCGCCGGCATGGCGAGTGCATCACGTACAATGCGGACGCCGGTCGCCTCTTCGGAATCGAGCTTCTTTGCGAGCTTGTCGAGTGCCTTGCGGGTGCGCAGCAGTGCTACGCCGCCGCCCGCCACGACGCCTTCGGCCATCGCGGCGCGAGTGGCGTTGAGTGCGTCGTCGACGCGCGCCTTCTTCTCCTTCATCTCGGTCTCGGTTGCCGCGCCGATTTCGAGCACCGCGACGCCGCCCAGCAGGCGACCGACGCGCTTCTCGAGCTTTTCGCGGTCCCACTTGGACTTGGCGAGCTTGGCCTGCGAGCGCAGGATGCGCGCACGTTCCTCGACCGCCGCTTTCTCGCCGCCGCCGCCGATGACCGTGGTCTTGTTTTTGCCGATGATGACCTTGTCCGCCTTGCCGAACATGTCGGCGGTAATTTCCTTGAGCTCCATGCCCTGGTCCTTACCGATAACACGGCCGCCGGTCAGGATGGCTAGGTCTTCGAGCTGCTCCTTCTGGTCGTCGCCGAAACCCGGCGCCTTGACGGCGCACGCCTTGAGCACCCGGGAAGCGACGTTAAGCACCAGCGTCGCCAGTGCCTCGCCCTCCAGGTCCTTGCAGATGAGCAGGATGGGTGCCTTCAGCTGTTTGACCGCCAGCTCGAGTGCCGGCAGCAGGTCCTGCGCCGACGAGATGGTGTGGTCGGTCATCAGTATCTGCGGGTTCTCGACCACCGCTTCGCGCTTCTCGCGGTCGGTGACGAAGTATGGCGAGACGTAGCCCTTGTCGAACTCCATTCCCTCGACCAGTTTGAGCGTGGTCTCGATACCTTTCGCTTCCTCGACAGTGATAATGCCGTCCTGCCCCACCTTGCCGACCGCATCGGCAATCAGCTTGCCAATTTCCTGGTCGTTGTTGGCCGAAATTGCGGCCACCTGCTCGATGACCTCATCCGACTCGACCGGGGAGGCCGCCTTCTTCAGCTCGTCGACCACTACCGTTATGGCCTGGTCGAAGCCGTCTTTCAGGTTGACCGGCGACATGCCTGCCGAAACGCCACGCAGCCCGTAGGTTGCAAGCGCCTGCGTCAGGATTGCCGCGGTGCAGGTACCGTCGCCGGCGGTGTCCTGCGTCTTGCTCGCGACTTCCTTGACCAGCTGCGCGCCCATGTTTTCGTACGGGTCAGGCAGCTCGATATCCTTGGCAATCGTCACACCATCGTTGATGATGGTCGGGCTGCCGAATGACTTGTCCAGTACGACAGTGCGTGCCTTCGGTCCCAGTGTGACCTTGATTGCGTCTGTAGCGGTGTTGATACCGCTCAGTAGCTTGCGTCGTGCATCTTCTCCATATACCATCTGTTTTGCCATTTTTTCCTCCTAAAGCACCGTCGCCTGCAAGTCTTTCGACTTGAGGAGCAGGTAATCCTTGTCCTGCCAGGTAATCTCCGTCCCGGCATATTTCTTGTAGACCACGCGGTCGCCTGCCTTGACGTGTTCTGCGTCAGGGCCGACGCCTGCCACGAGGCCGACGTTCATCTTTTCGCGCGCTGCTTCGGGCAGCAGAAAACCGCTATCTGTCTTCTCCGCGGCTTCCTCCAGCTCGAGCAGGACCATCTTGCCCAAGGGCTCAATTCCGACTGACATTTTTTTCACCATTTTTGCTGGGTCACCCTCGGGAGCTACAATGAGGTCCGGTAGGCAACCGGCGGTTGTCAACCAGCCTTATATTAATAGTTTATGACAGTCCCCGAACCAGCTCCGTGAGGACCGCTCCCGGGTCCTTCGCCTTCACGACGCCCGACGCCAGCAGGATGCCCGCCGCGCCCAGTTCCATCGCCTTTTCAACGTCGGCGCGGGTCTTGACACCGGCGCCGCAGAGCACCGGGACGCCGGTCCCGGCCACCGCCGCGACTGAGTCGCTGATGACCTCGGGGCGCGCAGTCGAGACCGAGATGTCGCCGCCGATGAGTTCGGGCGGCTCGACCGCGACGTAGTCCGGCCGCAGGGCGGCACCGCGTGCGGTTGCTTCGACGTCGGCGGTGCAGAGTACGGTCGCCAGCCCCGCCTCGCGGGCGCGTGCCAGCGTCGTCTCGATGGTGGCCCAGTCGAGCTGCCGCTCGGCGTGGTTGACCAGCGTGCCGACCGCGCCCGCTGCGACGGCCGCTTCCGGCAGCACCGCGCCGGTATGCGCGCCGGCCGGCGCGACGTCAATGTGCTGCGCCAGCACCGGAACGCCGCCCTTGTGCGCGAAGCGCCGCAGGTCGAGCGCGCTGGTCGCGGCCGCAAGGCAGGCGCCCGAAGCTTCCGCGACGGCGGCCATTTCGCGGCAGAGCGCGAAGCCCGCCTCACCGTGGCCTTGCGGGTAGGTCTTCAGGTTGACGACCATCAGCGGCGTGCGTAGCGCCATGTGGGGCGAAGCCCGGCCGCTAAAAGGAAGTTGCGCGCGCTCCAGCCTAAAATAGTGCGCCATAATGGCGGGCGCATGTCCACTCGCGAACAGCGCCGGATACTGGTAACTGGCGCCGCGGGGCAAATCGGGACCGAGCTGGTGCTCGCCTTGCGGGAGCGCTTCCCCGCCGGGGACGTCATCGCGATGTACCGCTCCAGCCCGCTCGCGCCAGAAGTCGCGGAGGGCGGTCCGTCGGCGAAGAGCGACGTCACTGACGCCGCGGGCTACGCGCAAGCCGTCGCGGAGCACGATATCGACACAGTCTACCACCTCGCCGCCATCCTTTCCGTGGGCGGCGAGGCTAATCCGGCGCTCTGCTACGAGGTCAACCTCAACGGCCTGCACAACGTGCTCGAGGTCGCCCGCGAGCGGGGGCAACGCTTGTTCTGCCCGAGCTCGATAGCGGTCTTCGGCCCCGATACGCCGGCGGTGGCTCCGCAGGAGACACCGCTCCACCCGAGCACGATGTACGGCGTCACCAAGGTCGCCGGTGAAATCCTCTGCGACTACTACTTCCAGCGCTACGGGGTCGACGTGCGCGGGGTGCGCTACCCCGGACTCATTTCGTGGCAGGCGGCCCCGGGTGGCGGGACCACCGACTACGCCATCGCCATCTTCCACGCTGCGCTGCGCGACGGTAGCTACGAATGCTTCGTCGGCCCGGAGACGCGGCTGCCGATGATGTACATGCCGGACGCGCTGAAGGGACGCTGGACCTGATGGATGCGCCGCTCGAAGCCTTGCAGCACCACTCCGACTTCAACCTCGGCGCGATGTCCTTCTCCGCCAGCGAACTGGCAGACGCTATCGCGCAGCGCGTTCCTGGCTTCGAGTGTCGCTACGCGCCCGACGCACGGCAGGCGATTGCCGACTCATGGCCCGACGCGGTCGACGACTCCGCCGCACGGCAGGAGTGGGGCTGGGCGCCCCGCTTCGGGCTGGCGGAGATGGTCGACGACATGCTTGAAAACCTGCGGCGCGAACAGGGGGCAATGAGCGACCCGACGGGCTGGATGCGCGACGAATACGAGGCGCTCGTGGCGGCGAGCCTTGACTGGCGGCCGCCGGTGCTGGAAGGTCCCAGCGCGCCCCGCTGTCAGGTTGGCGGACGCGAGCGGCTGATGCTCTGCTCGAACAATTACCTGAACCTGAGCAACCACCCGCGGCTGAAGGAGGCCGCCATTGCGGCTGTCCGCAGCC
>PSPB01000020.1 GCA_003193815.1 Methanobacteriota archaeon | reverse complement strand
ATACGTGTTCAGCACCGGCTTCTCGTCAAGGTGGAAGAACATGTAGAGCGCCCACCAGGTGATGATGTCCAGCGAATTGACGATGTTCTCTACGCCGGTGGCGTTGTTGCCGTAGGGACGGGCCGGTTCGGAGTTATCCATCCACTCGGTCATCTCCTCGAGCGTGTCGCAGGTCTGGTGGTAGCACCAGTAGCCGTCAACCAGCCCGCCGTAGCCGAGGGTGATGGTGCCGAGGTTGTCCTGGAAGCTGGCGTGGTCGCTGCGCGCGGTCGTGTCCTCGTAGACGATAACCTCAGGGCGGTCCTGCCGCAGCCAGGCATCGTATTTCCAGGTCGGCGCGGCGTCGCTCTCGTTGCCGACCAGCACGTCCATCTGCGCCGAGACGTTGATGGCGTCAGCGCCGACCCAGCGCGCCAGCTGCACCATGCCGGGCTGGTTGACCACGTCATAATCCTCCGACGGGCCGATGTAGAGCCGCAGCGGCCAGATTTCGGTATCCTTGGGGTAGCCGGACTCCGACGGCTGCGGGTCCGGGTCGCCGTGCGGGGCGCCGCCGCCGCCGGGCCAGTTGACGCCGGCCATATCGAGGTTGACGTAGTTCGTCACGGTGACTTCGGGATGGTCGCCCTTGACGTAATATTCAGTCCAGTAGTCGCTGCCGCGCTTGCCCCCCTCCTCACCCGACCAAAGGCAGAAGACCATCGTGCGGCGGCTGGCGAAGTCGCTCATCGCCTCGGCGACGTTCAGCACCATGCTGGTGCCGGCGGTGTTGTCGTAGGCGCCGACGCGGGTGCCGTAGCTGCGGCTGCCGGTGACGTGTGGGTCGAGCAGCCCGGCGTTGGTCGGCGGCGCGACGTCGAAATGCGCGCCGAAGACGAGCCACTCGTCGGGGTAGAGCGTGCCGTAGCGGTAGCCGCAGATATTGTACGCTTCCGGGTTCTGATTGCCGAAGATGTCGGTGAACTGGAAACGGTGCGCCTGCACCTCGAGCCCGTAGGATTCCAGCTCGCGAATCAGGAACTGCGCCGCGTCCTCGTAGGCGTGGTTACCCTGCCCCGCCCAGCGGTCAAGGTAGCCCGCCGCCCCGTCGTAGGGGTCGGGCGCCAGCGTGTCGTCAGTTATCTTGCGAATCGTGTTGAAGACCGAGCGTCCATCGACGACCCCGGTCGCAAAGCGACCGCCCTCTTCCGGCGCATACGCGGGCGACTGCGGCCGCACGACCGGGACGCGCAGAGGGACGACGCGGCCGGCGCCGCTATCGCGCGATGCATTGAGCGCGTCGAGCCCCGCCGCCTGCGGGACGCGCTCGACCATCGTCGCCGCAGGCATCCCGCGCGCGACCCACGCCTCCCAGCTCTCACCGGGGTCGCGCGCCGGCCAGTGCTGGCGGCCGCTCTCGCCGATGAATAGGTAGGCCGAGTCAATGCGCGGCGGCGCAAGCACCTGTAGCTGCACCGTCTCGCCCAGCGCCAGGTCGACCACGGTCGAGTTCTGGATGTAGCCGGTCGCCGGGTTGAGCAGCAAGTAGGGAATGTAGACCGCCATCGGCTGTCGCGCGGTCAGCACCAGCGGCTGGAACTCGCCGCCGGTCAGCAGCTGCGGCGCGACCTGCAGGTCGTCGGCAGAGAGCGGTCGCGCCTCGTCGCTGTCGAGACAGCCCGCCAGCGCGGGGAGCAGGAACAGGAACGCGGCCGCCAGCGGCTTCAGCATCAGCCCGCCAGTCCGGCGGCGCATAAAGCCCACCGCGCGTCGCGACTGTGCATTGCGCCGCCGTTCACTCGCCCACACAGGCAGGATGGCGGCACTGCGGCGGCAGGAAGTAGTGCTCCGCGGCCGGGTCGACGACGTCGACGCGCAGGACGCTGCTCGCGCCCATCTCGATGGCAACCGGCGCCGTTGTGGACGCCGGCAGGTAGCCGTCGCCGGTTGAGCGCAGCGTGAGCTTCAGCGTGTGACCTGACGGGATTACGACGTCCATCGCCAGGAACTCCATTTTCGCGTTAATAGTCACGCCGGGCGTCACGACGTGGTAGTCGGTCCCGCCGGCGTAGAAGCGCAGGTCCATAATGGCGTGGCCAACGTGGATACAGCCGTCGTTATCGCAATCCTCGAGCAGCGCGTAAATTTGCCCGCCCGAGCCTTCGGGCATGGCGTCGACGTGCAACTGCGGCTGCCCGCCGAAGCGGAATTCCGCCGCGAACGGCTCGGTCTCGAAGACCACGTCCGCACCTCCCGGGACCACTTGCAAGCTGCCGCCAGCGTGTGCCAGCGCATCACCGAGCGCGAACTCGCGCCGCTCGACGCCCGCCTGCGGGTAGCGATCGGTGACGCGCCACTGCCCGTGGTTATCCTGGATTTCGGTCCACATGTTCGGCTGCGGCCCTTCCTCGCGCAGGTACCATGTGAACCACTCGAGCAGGTCCTGCATCCAGTCGTAGCGCACCATCTCCGGGAATGCCTCCCCGCCGCGGCCGGGGCCACTGCGGTCCCGTAGAATGGCGGGCCGGTCGGGGTAGTCGTGGTCCCACTGCCCCATCAGCAGCTTCGCCTCGATGCCGTGGTCCTTGAGCGTGTTGAGCGTCGGGACCGCCATGTGCGGGTCGACGTTCCAGTCGTGGAAGCCGTGTATTATGTAGACGCTGCCCTCGTAGTTTTCGAGCACGTCGGGCAGGAAATAGCGTTCCTCCCAGTAGCCTTCGACCAGCGCGTTCTGGAACTCGTTCCCGCCAAAGACGTAGCCGTTGGCGCCGTGGATTGGCCCAGCGACGTAATCGGGGCAGGCGTTCTGCAGGTCCTCGTCGTTGCCGTCGGTGCCGAATCCGCCGTAGACCACGTTGTGCATGAACGGCGCTCGCGCCTCGGCGGAGCCGTTGCGCCACATCAGCTCGCGCACGCCAATCAATCCCGAAATGGGGACGATGGTTTTCAGGTGCGGGTTGCCGAACTGCGCCGCCTGCCATTGCGTCGAGCCGTCGTAAGATTTCCCAATGATACCAACGTTGCCGTTGCTCCAGTCCTGCGAGCCAAGCCACGTCACCGCCGCGTCGACCCCTAGTTGCTCGGAGTTACCCATCAGGTCCATGCAGTGGTTGCTGGCGCCGGTGCCAAAGACTGAGACCTGCGCGAAGGCGAAGCCGTGCGGCAGGATGTTGTTGATAATATTCAGCCCCAGCCAGCTTCCCGGCACGGTGATGTCGGGGGTGCTGACCGCCTCTTCCCCGAAGTAGGGGCCGATTTCGACGATAACGGGAACCGTCGCTCCGGCCGGTACATCGGGTCGCCAGTAAGCAAGCGAGATGCGCGGGCACTTGTCCGAATCGGGGTTGAGCAGGCATTGCGGGTCGGTCGCCGCGCCCCCTTCGATGAGCGGCAGGTCGACCGAGATATACTCGTGCGTTGAGTCCCACTCGTTGTCGGTCGCGAGCAGCTCATACGGCCCCCGCTCGAGGACGTAGCCCCAGTCGCCGGTCGTGTTGTAATCTTCGTAAATACGGCTCCAGACCGGCACGTACGCCACCGGCAGCTGCCGCTGCTCCTCCTGTAGCGTGAGGTAAGCTACGCTCGCGAGCAGCAGCACCGTCGTCAGCAGCGCGAACCCCTTCTCGCCGAGGTTGCCCACGATTACCACCTGCGCCGCGCTACGATAGCTGCCGAGAGCAGCGCGCCCGCCAGCCCGAAGCCGGGAATCGAGAAGCCGTCGCCGTCGCCGCTACTGTCGCCGTTACCCGACGGGGCGGCGGCAATATCGAGCGAGAGCGAGAAGCTGTTGTCGGCGCGGTTGCGCTCATCCTCGACGGCGAGGTCGGAGTCGGCGGTGATTCGCAGCGTCGCCAGCCCGGCGGCCGGCTTGCTCCACTCGAGCAGCACCAGCGCTTCGCCGAAACCGGCGAGGCCCATATCAACACTGTAACTCGCCTCGACCCGACCCGCGACGTAGAGCTTGACACTGAAGGGGTCGGCGCCGCGGCCGCCCAGATTCTTGACTACGAGCTGGAACTGCACCGGCGCGCCCGCCTGCAGGTCGCCCGGCATGAGCTGCGCGTAGGGGCGGCCGTTGACCTGTAGGTCAACGGCCGCTATCGTCAGGTCAATCACGCGCTCGATGGGGATTTCGACGATCAGCTTCGCCTCGAAGAGCGCGCTGCCGTCGCCGGGCGGGACCGACTCGGCGCTGAAGCGGAAGTCGACCTCGTCACCCATACTGTTCTCGAAGTTGACCGGCTTGAGCACGATTTCCAGCTGCTTGGTCTTGCCGCGGTCAACGGTGATGATGTTCACTGCCTGTCCACCCTCCTCGATGCGCACGGTCCAGTCGCCGCGGCCGATGATGGCGGTGACGTCGTAGCTGTCGCGGTCGTTGCCGGTGTTGCGCACACCAACCGGGAAGCGGTAGAGGCCGTCGATATCGAGCGCCTCGGGGTCAATCGTAATCCGCGAGTCGAGCCCGCTAATCACGGCGCCGTAGGTGCGCACCGTCGCTCGCAGGTCCATGCGCTCGCTGACCGAGCCGTCGTTGAGCGATGTTACCTCCAGCCGTGCGGTCGCGCTGCTGCCGCCAGCGGCGCCGTCGGGCGCCTCGATGCGGACGCGCGCGTAAACGTACTGGTCGACTGGCAGGTCGAGCTCGTCGGAGGTGAGCATCGTCGCCTCCCAGCCGCTGGGCAGCGAGTTGTCATCAACCTCGATTTCGAAGCTGTCGGCGGTGTTGCCGCGGTTCCAGACCTTGACGCGATACTCCACCTTGCCGCCGCGCGGCAGCTGCAGGTCGTAAGTGCCGCCGCCGCCATCCTCGTGCTCGAGCTCGATGGCGAACTCGTCGACGGTCAGGTCGTAGGAGACCGACTCCTCCCAGATGTTGCCACGCATGTCAGTCACCGAAATCGTAATCTGGTAAGTGCCGGAGCTGATACCAGAGTCCTGCTGGTATTGCCAGCGCCCTTCGATGTATTTGGCGAAGGGATGCTGGTCGCGGACGCGGACCGAGTCGTTGAAGTTTCCCCCACCGGAAACGCCCTCGATTTCGAGGCTGAAGCTCCCAAGGTCGAGGTCCGCCACCGAGCCGGAGCCCGAGTCATCGATAACTCCGAGCGCGTCGACAACGCTCGCCTTGATGTAGAGCGAATCCTCGCCCGGCTCATCGGTGCGGTCGTTGCTGAAAAACACCTCGGGATTGAGGAATACCGGCCGCATGCGCACCACGATTTGCGAGTTGAAGTCGGGGCTGTCGGCCTTGATGTAGACCGTGCGGTTTTCGGTGTCGGGAGCCCATGTAATCGACGTTTCCAGCTCGATACCCATCGCCGAGAAGGCGGGCACGGTGCGATAGTCACCATGGTCCAGCCCCAGTTCGGAGACGGGCTCGATGGTGTAGTTGCCGGTGAGCAGGTTGGGGAAGGTGCCCTGCTTCGAGACATCCTCGACCGAGAGGTTGTGCTGGGTGCCGTTGACCACGACGTAGAGCGTCGCGCGCAGCGTGATTTCCTGTACGTTGGTCGACTCGACCCAGATGGCGAAGGTGTAGCTGTCGCCCAGCTCGACCTGTCCGCCCAGCCCCTGCTCCCACTTGGAGAGCGGGAAGAATGACCCCTGCTGGTTCAGCTCTTCGCTGCATCTCCACCACCCCAACCGGTTCTCCTGCGGTTCCTTGGCGTTGAGCTTGAAAATATTGCCAAGACCGTCTCGCTTCAGGTAGAGCGGCGTCTCGGAGTCGGCACCGGCGCCCTCCGCCGGCTGCGCCAGCAGCAGCAGCGCTCCGGCTGCCAGCAGCGCCAGCGCAAGTTGCAGTCGCATTGCGTGCCCCTCACTTCGCGGAGTATTAAGGTTGCGCCGTGAAGAGCGGCCGCCCGCCACGCGACGCCTGCAACTCTCCATCGGCAGCCACCAGCTCGCCGCGGCGCCAGACCCGCTGCGGGAAGATGGCGTCCCACCCCTCGTAGGGGCTCCAGCCGGCGCGCGAATGGAGCTGCTCGAGCGCGACCGGGCGCGCCGCCTTCAGGTCGACCTCAATCAGGTCAGCCGGCTGCCCCGCCGCAATGCGTCCGCGCGGCAGGCCGAGCCGGTCGGCGGGTGCTTCGGCCATCGCGTTCACCAGCCTCCCCAGCGCCAGCCGGCCGGCGGAGACTTGCTGCAGCATCAGCGGCACCATCGTCTCGACGCCGGGAATCCCCGACGGCGGATTGTCGGACGCCTTCTCCTCGGGCAGGTGCGGCGCGTGGTCGCTCGCCAGCACCGCGATGCGGCCGTCGCGGAAGCCCGCCCAGAGCGCGGCGTTGTCGCGCGGCGTCCGCAGCGGCGGGTCCACCTTGCAGTCGATGGAATCGCACGCGTCAAGGTTCAGCAACAGGTGGTGCGGGCAGACCTCTGCGGTCGCGCCTGCCGGCAACCCTGCCAGGCCATCCGCCGTCGAGAGATGCGCGACGTGTAGCTGCGGCGACGCGGGCATCCCCGCCAGGCACTCCGCCTCCGCCAGCCGGCGGTGCGCAGTGTGCTCCGCCAGCTCGGTCGGCGGCGACATGTCGATGTGCGACGGGTGCTCGCCGTGGATTACCAGCGGCCGCCCGCCGGCAGCGGTGACTTCCGTGGCGGTCGCACGGTAATCTTCCCACGACTTGCCATAGGGGTAGAGCTTCCAGAAGGCGGCCGGCAGCTCGCCGAACCACGCTTCGCGCGAAATGCCGGGGCGCGCGCTGACCCCCAGCCCGAAATCGACCACCGACGCCGCCGCAGCGCGCTGCGCCTTCGTGGCGAAGGCGGTGGGCGAGTCGGTCGGCGGCTGCGTGTTGGGCATATCGACGACAGCGGTGACCCCGCCGCAGGCGGCCGCCGCGGAGCCGCTGGCCCAGGTCTCCTTCTGCGGGAAACCGGGGTCGCGGAAGTGGACATGCATGTCGAAGCCGGCGGGCAGGAGCATCCCGCACACGCGCTGCTTGCGGCCGGCCATGGTCTTCGCGACGCGCTCGATTGCGCCGTCGTCGCCAACAGCCACGCAGCCCTCGGTCAGCCCGTTCTGCGGATGCCAGAGGCGGCCTTCCAGAATCACGCCTCCGCCTCCGGCAGCAGCGACAGCCGCAGCGTGTAGGTCGCTTCGTTGCGGCTGCTCGCCTCGAGCAGCGCCTGCGCCGGCTCGCTGAACTCGGCGGGCGCGGAAAACTCGAGCCGCAACTGCGCCGACGCGCCCGCCGTCAGGTTGAGGCTCAGGTTGAACGGGTCCGGCTGCCACGCCACTTCCCCGAAGGTGGTGTTGCCGGGATTGAGCCATTTCCCGTCGGGGGCGGTCACGTTCGTGACGCTGAGGCTCGCGCTCCAGCCGGCCGGCAGCTTCAGCGCCAGACTCAGGTTGTCGTGCACCTCACCGGTGTTGTTGACCCAGATGAGGGTCACATTGCTGCCGCCCGCCTCGAAGCCCAGCTCGCCGTCGGCCGCCTCCATCTCGAGCCCAAACGGCGACGGGATGGTCATCAGCGGCGACGGGACAAAGCAGAGCAACAGCATTACGCCCGTAAATCCACCGGCGAGCCAGCGCGGGGTGCCGAGCGGCGTGATTTCCTCCGAGGGCGGCGGATGCTCGGCGCCGAGGAAGTAGACCAGCCCGGCGAAAATCGCCCAGCCGAAGTAGGGGTCGGAGTAGCCCGGTACGCCCCAGAACGCCATGAAGAGCATTACCGCGATGGCAAGATAGGAGAGCATCTGCGCGCGCGGGCCGAGGAGCGCGCGCGCGATGTGGCCGCCGTCGAGCTGGCCGGCCGGGAGCAGGTTGAGCGCGGTCACCAGCAGGCCGGCCCAGCCGGCGAACGCCACAGGGTGAATCAGGTAGTTGTCGCTCAGCGTCATGAACTGCTCGGCGAGCGCCCCGAGCAGGTTGAACGCCAGCGGCGTCCCCAAAAAGATGAGGTTGCCGGGGTCGACCGGCGCTTCGCGCGCCGCCTGCTCGGTGAGCCAGAAGCCGAGCAGCGTGATGGGCAAGGCCGCGAGGAAGCCGGCGATGGGGCCGCTGACGCCGACATCCAGCAGCGCGCGGCGGTTGGGTATCGGCTCGCGGATGGCGATGAAGGCACCCATCGTCCCGAGCAGCAGCGGCGGCGGGATGGGGATGAAGAAGGGCAGCGACGCGTCGAGGTTGTGCTTGCGCGCGTAGACGTAGTGGCCCATCTCGTGGATGCCGAGGATGGTCAGCAGCGGTAGCGAGAAGGTGAGCCAGCCGTAGAAGAGCGTCTCGGGGTGGAGCAGGATGAACAGCAGGTCCCAGCCGCTCCGCAGCTCGTAGCTCCCGGCGTAGCCGGCCCAGAAGAGCGTCCCGGCCCAGGTGGTGGTGAAGAT
>PSPB01000019.1 GCA_003193815.1 Methanobacteriota archaeon | reverse complement strand
TCTACGAGCAGCCCGTAGTCGCGCCGCAACCTGTGCACTTGAAGCAGTTCCCGTTCGGCACCAGCATGAACTGCCCGCAGTCGGGGCACGGGTCGCCCGAGAAGCCCATGCGGACCGCCTCGGCGACTGTCGCCTGCCGCGGGTCGCCGGTTGCGCCGGGGGTGAGCGGGCCGGGGTCGAGCCCTGCGTCGGGGGCGCCGCCCATGTCGTCGAGCGTCATCTGCACTTCGTGCTGGTCGCCCGACGCCTCGCCGTGCGGGGAGCGCCCGCTGGCGGCATCTTCCAGCTCGTCCTCGGCCACCGAGCGCAGCGCGTCGGGGCGCAGGTCCTCCTCGGTGATGCCGTGCGCCAAGTCGTAGCGGCCGAGATAGTTGATGGCCAGCTCGCGGAAGAGGTAGTCGATAATCGAGGTCGCCATCTTGATGCGCTCGTTGCCCTGCACCGGGCCGAGCGGCTCGAAGCGCGAGAAGACGAAGGCGTCGACGAATTCTTCCAGCGGGACGCCGTGCTGCAGCCCGAGGCTGATAGCGACCGCGAAGCAGTTCATCAGGCTGCGGAAGGCGGCGCCCTCCTTGGCCATGTCAATGAAGATTTCGCCAAGGCTGCCATCCTCGTACTGGCCGGTGTGGAGGTAGACCGTGTGCCCCCCAATCTTGGCCTTCTGGATGTACCCCGTACGGCGCTCGGGAAGCCGCCGCCGCTGCGCGATGTAGCGCGTCACCACCTTGCGCGCAATCTGGTGCGCGTCGGGCGTCGGCAGCGCCTCGGCCATGATTTCGACCGCCTTCTCGGCCGAGACGAGGCCTTCCGGCAGCAGCTCCTCTTCCTCGTCGGCCAGTGCAACTGCCAGGCTGGTGCCCGACATCAGCGGCTGGCTCAGCTTGGAGCCGTCGCGGTAGAGCGCGATGGACTTGTTCATCGTACGCCATGATTCTTCGTACGCCTGACTGATTTCGGCGACGGTCACCTCGTGCGGCATGTTGATGGTCTTCGATATGGCGCCCGAGATGAACGGCTGCGCCGCCGCCATGATGCGGACGTGCGCGTGCCACGAAATCGAGCGGGTGCCGTAGCGCCCGCAGCGGTTGGCGCAGTCGAAGACCGCCAAGTGTGCCTCCTTGAAGTGCGGCGCTCCTTCGACCGTCAGCCGTCCGAAGGTGTAGTCGTCGGCCGCTTGCACCTCATCGGGTTCGTAGCCCAGGTGCTCGAGCAGGTCGAAGGCAGGGTTGGTGACCTGCTCCTGCGTAACGTCGAGTTTCTCGAGGCAGTATTCCTCGCCGATGTGCAGCGGCGTCACCAGCATTTTCAGCGAAGTCGTGGTGGGAATCGCTTGCTCGAGCCGGTCGATGACCTCGCCCGAGAGCCCCTTGCGTTTGAGCGATTCGCGGTTGACGCCCGGCGCTTCCTCCAGCGTGCCGTTGCCGAGTACGTAGCGGATGATGTCGTCACGCTGCGCCTCGTCGTAGCCGAGCCGTTCCACCGCGAGCGGCACCGACTGGTTGATGATGCGTAGCATCCCGCCGCCCGCCAGCGTCTTGAGCTTCACCAGCGCGAAGTCGGGCTCGATACCGGTGGTATCGCAGTCCATCTGCATGCCGATGGTGCCGGTCGGCGCAATCACAGTCACCTGCGCGTTGCGGTAGCCGTGCCGTTCGCCCAGCGCCACCGCTTCGTCCCACGCCTCGCGGGCGCTGTTGAGCAGGTATTCCGGGCAATACGCGGGGTCAATCGCGAGCGGCTTCACGGTCAGCCCTTCGTATTCGTCGGCCGAGGCATTGCACGCCGCACGGCGGTGGTTGCGTATCACCCGCAGCATGCAGTCACGGTTAGCCTCGTAGCGTGGGAAGGGTCCCTTGACGCGCGCCATCTCGGCCGAGGTGGCGTAGCACGCCCCCCCGAGGATGGCGGTCAGCGAGCCACAAATCGCGAACGCGCGCTCGTCGTCGTAGGGAATTCCCATACGCATAAGCAGCGAGCCGATATTGGCGTAGCCGAGGCCGAGCGTGCGGTAGTCGTAGCTGCGCTTCGCAATCGCCTCGGACGGGAACTGCGCCATCAGCACCGAAATTTCGAGCACGATGGTCCAGAGCCGGATGGCGTGCCGGTAATCGTCCAGTCGCAGCATCCCCTCGCGCTCGTCGTAGAACGCGCCGAGGTTGAGCGACGCGAGGTTGCACGCCGTATCGTCGAGGAACATATACTCCGAGCAGGGGTTCGACCCGCGGATGGGGCCGTCGGGCGCGCAGGTGTGCCACTCGTTGATGGTAGTGTCGAACTGGATGCCGGGGTCGGCGCAGGACCAGGCGGCCTGCGATATCTGGTCCCAGAGGTCGCGCGCCGGCAGGCTGCGGCACGCCTCCGGCTCACGCCCTTCGGCCGCGGCAGCCTCGAGCTCGGTGCGCCAGTAGAGCTGCCACTCCCCGTCGGAGAGTGCCGCTTCCATGAATGCGTTGGAGGCGCGGACCGAGTTGTTACTGTTCTGCCCTGAGACGGTCTGGTAGGCGTCGCCTTCCCAGTCGGTGTCGAACGTCGCCACCTCAAGGTGGGACCACCCCTGCCTACCCAGATCGAGCACGCGCGCGACCAGCGTCTCGGGGACGTGGTCGCGCAGTGCCGAACGTACCGCGCGCGCCAGCGGCCGGTTCAGTTTCCGGTCCAGTTTTTCATCCTTTTCGGGGTGCGCCACGATCGCGGCCAGGATTTCGTTGGCGTGGTCCTGCAGCTGCCGCGAACCGGCAACCAGCGCCGCCACTTTCTCCTCCTCGGAGACTTTCCAGTTGATGAATTTCTCGATGTCGGGATGGTCCATGTCGAGGCAGACCATCTTGGCGGCACGACGCGTCGTACCGCCTGACTTGATGGCGCCCGCAGCACGGTCGCCAATCTTGAGGAAGGACATCAGCCCCGACGAGCGGCCGCCGCCCGAGAGCGGCTCCTCGCCGCCACGGATGGAAGAGAAGTTGGAGCCGGTGCCCGAACCGAACTTGAAGAGTCGCGCCTCGCGCGTCCAGAGGTCCATGATGCCCCCCTCGTTCACCAAGTCGTCGCTCACCGACTGGATGAAGCAGGCGTGCGGCTGCGGATGCTCGTACGCGCTGGTCGAGCGTTCCAGTTCGCCGCTTACGGGGTCGACGAAGTGGTGCCCCTGCGGGGGTCCCTCAATCCCGTAGGCCCAGTTGAGGCCGGTGTTGAACCACTGCGGCGAGTTGGGTGATGCCATCTGCGCCGCCAGCATGTAGCAGAGTTCGTCGTAGAATGCGCGCGCATCCGCCTCGGACGCGAAGTAGTCGTGTTTCCAGCCCCACCAGGTCCAGGTCCCCGCTAGGCGACGGAATAGCTCCTTCCCGTCGGTCTCGCCCCCCTCCCGCTTGCCGGTGGGCAGCTTCGCCAGCGCCTTCTCGTCGGGCGCGGAGCGGCGCAGCCATTTCGGGACGCCCTTCTCGGGCACCGGCTTCAGCTTGCGCGGGATGCCCGCCTTGCGGAAATATTTCTGCGCCAGAATGTTGGCCGCAGTCTGGCTGTAATTAGTGGGGAGGTTGACGCCGCGCATCTCGAACGCGGTCGTACCGTCAAAGTTGCGAATCAGCGTGTCGCGCTTCTTCCATTCCAGCGCGTCGAACGGTTCGGCTCCGGCTTCTGTAAAACGCCTTTCAATTCCGAGTCCTTCCGGGTTGGCTGGCATCAGGCCACCCCCCAGGGTGGCAGACATGTAGCATCGCATTTTGTCATTACAATCATGGGTTCGGGGCATTCTGGCTACCTGATATAAGCGTTGCAGAGGGAGTTAATTTCGCAGAATACCTTGAAATTCGGGTGGTGTTCCACTCCTTTTTGCGAGAAAAAAGGGTGGAACCTGCTTAAAACAGGGTAAAGGTTCCACGATTTATGTAGCTAAAGGTGTGGTTATTTTCCCTTCGTCAGGATACGTTATAAGTGGCTTTTACGGGTCAGCGCCGGACCCCCGTGGTTTCGCGCCAGTCAATCCCGACCGTGCGGCGCCCCAGTTTACAAACGGGCGGGAAAATTCGCTTGTGAATCGAGCGCTGCACCAGCGCCGCAACGCGCGCCGCATCCGCCTCCGGAACGCCGCGCGCCACCATTTTTGCTGGTGAGTCATGCCGCTCGAGCGCCGCCAGCAGCTGGTCCAGCTGCGCATACGGCAGCCCCAGCTCGCCCTCGTCGGTCTGTCCCTCCCACAGCTCGGCCGTTGGAGGGCGTTCGCGGATGGCCGCAGGCACCCCGAGGGCGGTTGCGAGCAGTTGCACCTGGCTTTTATACAGGTCGCCGAGCGGCAGCAGGTCGGCACCCCCGTCGCCCCACTTGGTGTAGTAGCCGGTCAGCAGCTCCGACTTGTTGGACGTTCCGAGCACCAGCGCCCCGCGCTCGGCCGCCGCGCCGTAGAGCAGCACCATGCGCAGGCGCGCACGCAGGTTGCCCTGCTGTTCGCGCGACTCAAAGAAGGGCGTTGCGTCGCCGAATGCGCTTGCCAGCGGCGCGATGTCCACCTCGCGCGTCTCGACCGCCAGCGCGGCGGCGTGCGCCGCCGCCATTCCGGTCGAAACCGTCTCGCCGTGCGGGAGCAGCAGCCCGTGGACCGTTTCGGCACCGAGCGCCTCAACCGCGATGGCGAGCGCGGTCGCCGAGTCGATGCCGCCCGAAAGCCCGAGCACGACGCCCGAGGCGCCGGCATCGGCGACGCGGTGCTGGATGAAGCCGGCGATGATGGCGCGACAGTCGGTGGGGAGACGCATCGGCTGCCGAGCGCGGGGGGCTTAATGGAAGATGCGGCGGCGGCCGCCGCCGTCGCTACCCGGCGCAGTTTCCGGGCGCGAGCGCGCTGGCGCCAAAATCCTCGTAAAAGCCGCGGACGCGCTTTTCGTTGACGCCCAAGTCGTTGGTGCCGAGGCGGGACTGGCTCTGCACCTGGATTACCGTCTCGTCACCCTCGCAGTAGAGCTGGAAGGTGAAATCATCGGGAAACCGGAAGAACACCGTGCGCTGCACCGCGTGGACGAAGTCATCCTGCGAGTTCAGGATGCGGGTCCGCGGCTGCTCCTCCAGCCACTCCAGCAGCGCCGCCTGCACGTCGTCCCGGGCGGCCGCTATTCGCATGGGCGCCAGCCCCTCGCCGCGCACATTCTGGTCGGCGACGCGGGTGCAGTTGCTCTCGTGGGGGCAGCCGGCGGGGAACGCATCCCACGGCTCGTCGGGCGCCGCGAGGGTAATCCCGGCGACGAGCAGCAGGTAGACCGCCAGCAGCGCGCCAGCCGCTTTCCAGCCGCGGGGCCGGTTCAGTCCCACCACGCTTCCCACGGGAGCCCCAGCCGGATGCCGACGATTTCGAGGATAACGTAGGTCAGGAAGAGGTAGCCCGCGACCGAGGCGGCCAGCACCAGCAGCCCGGTGTTGAGGATGCGAGTCTGCTGCCGCCGTGCGTCGTCGAGGCTGCAAATGCCCTGCCGCCGGAAGTAGAACGCCAGTCCCAGCCCGAGGAAGAGAAAGGACGCGCCATAGAATATCCAGCGTGCCGGGCCGAAGTAGAGGCTGTCGCCGAACGCCGCTGCGGCCGAAATCGAGGAGAGCCCGAAGAGCACCATGATTACCGGCGGCAGGCAGCAGAGGCTGCTGATTACCGACGCTCCGCCCACCAGCCCCAGCAATGAGGCGGGCTGCTCGCTCTCCGCGACCATGCGCGTCCCGGTAGCCGACGGCTATATGGGACTTACCGCTGGCCCAGCCCTTTTACCGCACGGCAATTGCGCGCGCATGCAGCTGGCGGTGGCGCAGGCGCCCGTGGAACTGGGCGACGTCGACGCCAATCTCGCGACGTCGCGCAAGCTGCTGGAGCAGGCGCAGTCCGCCTGCGATGGCGGGCTCGACCTGCTAGTGCTTCCCGAGCTGTTCCTGACGGGATACCTGCTGCGCGACGACTACGCGCGCGTCGCCGAAGCGGTGCCGGGCGACGGCCCGGCGCAGACGGGCCTCGCAGCACTGGCGGCCGAGAGCGGCGTCCACATCGCCGCCGGGCTGGTCGAGCGCGGCCGCGAGAGCCTCTACAACGTCGCGCTGCTGGTTGGCCCTGACGGCTACATCGGCCACTACCGCAAGCGCTACCTCCCGAACTTCGGGCCGTTCGAGGAGAAGCTGCACTTCGGCGCCGGCGACGCGACGCCGGTCTTCGAGACGCCGCTGGGGCGCATCGGGATGCAGGTCTGCTACGACATATTCTTCCCGACGCAGTCGCTGGCGCTGGCGCACGCGGGCGCCGAGCTTATCCTGAACATCTCGGCCAGCCCCACTACGTCGCGTCCGCTGTTCCATCGCATGCTCCCCGCGCGCGCCATCGAGACCACCTGCTTCTGGGCTTTCGCCAACAACGTCGGGGTGCAGGGGTCGCTGACCTTCGGCGGGGAATCGTGCATCGTCGACCCGCGCGGGCGCTTCGTCGGCGAAGCACCCGCACTCGAACCAGGAGTCGCGGTGGCGGAAATCGACCTCGGGGCACTGCCGTCGTTCCGCGAAGCGCGACCGGTGCTGCGTGACTCTCAGTAAGCGGCTTGGAACTGCGACAGGTCGGCGTTACACTTCCCGCACATGAACATGGGCGAGATGCAGGCAGAGTGGAACTTGATGTTGCAGTGGTTACAGGTCGCGACGTGGCTGCCGGTGCGCAGCTCCATCTCGCAATCGTTGCAGGTGACCGAGGCGAACTCGACCCCCGACTTCTGTTGTTTGAGCTGCTTACCGGTGCGCGTTGCGCCCCCTTTGACCAGCCCGGCCGCCTGGATGCGTTTGTGAGCCTTCTCGACTTCTGGCTTCAGGTGTTGCAGCGCCTCAATCAGTTTCTTCTGCCGCACCGCGACGATTTTCTCGATGCGCCCCACAGCGTCCGATTCGCGCTGGAGTGGCGGCATCTTGCCCATCTCTTCGGCGATATGGTGCAGGCTGGCGCGCTCCTGTTCGACCCACTTCAGCAGCGCTTTCATCAGGTTGTAACTCCGGATTGCCTCCTTTTTGGTCAGGTAGAGCGGGTCGCGGGTCATGCGACCGCCCCCGGGAGGTCTTCAGGAAGTGAGTTGAGTCCGGACACGGAGCCACTGCATGCCAACTCCTTCCTAAAAAGCATGCGCCCGCTCGCGCAGTACGACTGGTAAAATCGTTTGACAGTCTGCTTTTAACCGCGGCAGGCTGGCGCCAGCCGATGCATGACGTTGCCGTAGTGGGGCAGGGGCCGGCCGGCGGGATGACGGCGCTGCGGCTGGCCGAAGCGGGCCACTCGGTCATTACGTTCGAGCGCAAGCAGCGGGTCGGCGACCCGATTCACTGCGGTGAAGGCATTGGGCGCATCGCGCTCGAACATACGAATTACCCGATCGGCGACTGGGCCATCCGGAAGGTGAAGGGCAACCGCATCCGCATGCCCAACGGCAAGTCGGTCGGGCTGATGTCGCCCGGCTACTCAATCCACCGCTGGGGGCTTGACCGCGCCATCTCGGACGACGCGGTCAAGGCGGGCGCCGAGCGGCACGAAGGCGTGCGCGTCACGAAGGTGGGCCGCGAGAATGGCCATTGGACGCTCGCCTCGAAGGACGGCCCGGTCGCGCAGGCGCGGCAGCTGGTGATTGCCGAAGGGCGGGTCCCGGTGCTGGTGCCGCAAGTTGGCCTCAAGGGTAACGACAAGCTGCGGCTGCTGCCGGGGCTGCAATACAAGTTCCGCACCAGCGACGTCGATTTCCCGGATACCGATTATTTTGACTTCTACATCAATCCCCGCTACGCCAACGGCTATGTCTGGGTCTTCCCGCGCGACGACGTCTTCAACGTCGGCATCGTTGCGACCAACGGCGCCAAGGCGGGCCTCGAGCAGTTCTGCCGCGACGAGATGCAGGTCGACCCCGACCAGCGCATCCCCAACGACCTGGGCGACCTGCAGAATGGCGGGCTGAATCCGCGCGACGGCCCCATCCCGCAGTTCGCGACGCGCGGCGCCTACGTCGTCGGCGACTCGGCCGGGCTCACGAACCCGATAACTAAAGGGGGCGTCCACGTCGGGATGCTCTCGGGGGAATATGCCGCCATCGCCATCCGCAACGCGCTCGGCAGCAGCGAGCTGGTGCCGCCGTCGCACGCGGTCAACACCCACGAACTCCGCGGCCTGCACTGGGAACGCGTCGGCCGGGCGCTGCACCCGCAGCTGGCGCCGCACCTGTGGTATGACCGCATCCTGAAGCGGCAGCCGTGGACGCAGCAGCAGTTCGTCGACGAGTCGAAGCTGATTTACGCGCTCGACGAGCGCATCCTGAACCTGATTGGCGAAATCTACGACGGCCGCAACTACTCCGACCTGCCGTGGCTGAAGATGCTGGGAATCCTGATACGCAACCCGGACCTGGCGCCGATGGCGCGCCAGCTGCTCAAAATCAAGGCCAGCCTGAAGATAACTGAGAAATATGGCTGGTAACGGAAAATCCGATATCGCTACGGAATTTGAAAAATGTCTCGACGATAGACATAGGCTTTCGTGATATATTCTTTTTTGGGTGGTAACATTCCGTGTTTTTACGCGTTATTGCGTAGCTGGAAGCAGCTAAACGGACTGCGGGTTTTTATCCTACCCCGGGACATCGCCCGTCGTGAGTGACTGGATTGACTGTGAGAATTGTGGCGACCAGTTCGAAATCCGGGTTTTCCAGCGCAGCCATGGTTACTGCTCGAGTTGCC
>PSPB01000018.1 GCA_003193815.1 Methanobacteriota archaeon | reverse complement strand
TGCCCTGACTCGTGCGCCAGCGTCTTCTGGTAGCTCTCGAGCGCCTCGCGGGGACGGTCGAGCAACTCGAGCGCGTAGCCCTTGTTGTGCCACGCCCAGGCGTAATCCTCCTTCAGCTCGATAGCGCGTTCGTAGCACGGGATGGTCTCCTCAATGCGGTTGAGCTGCCGCAGCGTCACGCCGCGGTTGTTCCACGCCGAGCGGTTTTTGGGGTTGAGTTCGGTCGTGCGGGTGAACGCCTGCAGCGCCTCCTTCAGGTTCCCGACGCGGAAGAGCGCCTTGCCGAGGTTGAACCAGCAGGTAGCGTAGCGCGGGTTGGCCGCCAGCGCGCGCCGGTAGCTCTCGATGGCTCGATGGTTGTAGCCCAGCCGCGAGAGCGCGACGCCGCGGTCGTTGTAGACCACCTCGTCTTCGGCCTCGAGGCTCTGCTGTAGCGCCTCCGCCGCGGCGCCCGGCTCGTCAAGCTGGTCATGCGCCAGCCCCTTCGCCTCGAGCGCCGCCAGATCGCGCGGACGCCGGGCGAGGATGGCGTCGAAATCCTGCAGAGCGTCGTTGTAGCGCCCCATCGCGTGGAGTAGCTTGCCGCGGCGGTAGAGCAGCTCGCGATCCGGTTTCCCACGAGCGACAGCGTCGAGCGTCGCCAGCGCCGCTGTGCCGTCGCCGAGCGCCTGCTGCGCGCGCGCTTTCAGGACGTGCGCCGCAATGTAGCGCGGCCGGATTTCGAGCGACCGCTCGGCGCACGCCAATGCTTCGTCGGGGTCGCCGAGCAGCAGCTGCGCCAGCGCGCGGTCCTTCCACATGATTTCCGAGTGCGAAACTGCATCGGGAATCTGGTCGAGCTCCGCCAGCGCCGCTTCCGGCTGCCCCGCCGCGAGGTGCACCTTGCCGAGGTCGTGCCGCAGCCGCTTGCTTCCCGGCTTGGCGGCCAGCGCCTTCTCGAGCGTGCGGCGGGCGCGGCGGTAGTGGCCCAGCTTGAGCTCGGCCAGCCCTTCCGCGCGCAGCTCGTCGGCATGGTTGCTGTCGTCGATAGGCACGGGCCGCCAGCGAGGGGCAGTTAAAATCCGCTGCCCCGAACAGCGCTTTATAATCCGGGTGAGGTGGCCGCGCGTGAAAGTCGAGCTTGACGGCGGTTCGCTCACGATTGGGCGGCTCGCAGGAGTCGCGCGCGACGGTGCGAGCGTATCGCTGGCGCCCGCGGCGCGAAAGCGTATCGCTGCCAGCCGCGCCATGCTGGAAGAGAAAATCGCCGCGCACGAGGTCATGTATGGCATCACCACCGGCATCGGCGAGTTCTCCGAGCATACGCTGACGCCCGACGAGCTGCGCGACTTCCAGCGCTTCCTGGTCTATTCGCACGCCGCCGGCATCGGCGAGCCGCTGCCGGCGGCGGTCGTGCGCGGCGCGATGTGCGGCCGCGCCAATGTCCACTGCCACGGCCACTCCGGGGGGCGGCCAGCGGTGACCGACGCGCTCGTCGGTGCGCTGAACGCGGGGGTGACGCCGGTCGCGTGCGAGAAAGGCTCGGTCGGCGCGTGCGGCGACCTGGCGCCAATGTCGCAGGTGGCGCTCTGCCTGATGGGCGAGGGCGAGGCGTTCTACCGCGGAGAGCGGATGGACGCCACCGCTGCCCTGGCGAAAGCGGGACTCGAGGCGCTCGAGCTCGAGGCGCGCGACGGGCTGGCGCTGATTAACGGCTCAAACGTGCTGACGGCGTGGGCGGCGCTGCTGTTGCACGACGCGCAGCACTGGTTCAAGCTGCACGACATCGCCGCGGCGATGACGCTCGAGGCGCTGCTCGCCAACCAGAAGCCGTATGACGCGCGGCTGCACGAACTGCGCGGCTTCCGCGGCGCGCAGGAAGTGGCGGGCAACCTGCGGAAGCTGATGGCGAACAGCCCCATCCTGGCGGCGCACGGCGAGAAGGTGCAGGACGCCTACTCGATGCGCTCGACGCCGCAAGTGGCGGGTGCACTGCGTGACGCAGTGCGCCACGCCGTCGGCGAAGTGGAGACCGAACTGAATGGCGTCGGCGACAATCCCATCTTCCTTACCGAGGAGAAAGAGGTGCTCACGGGCGCCAACTTCCAAGGGACGCCGGTCGCGCTGCCGCTGGAGATGGTCGCGACCGGGCTCAGCATGATTGCCGTACTGAGCGAGCGGCGGCTGAACCGGCTCACCAACCCGGCGCTCTCGGCGGGGCTGCCGCCCTTCCTGACCGAGAAACCGGGACTCCACTCCGGGATGATGCTGGCGCAATACACCGCCGACGCGCTGATTGTCGAGGCGCGCATCCTGTCGCACCCCGCCGTCAACCAGTCCATCCCCGCCGCCGCCGACCAGGAGGACTTCGTCTCAATGGGGCTGACCACGATGCAGAAGGCACAGCAGATTCTCGACAACTGCTTCGGCGTGCTCGCCATCGAGATGATGGCGGCCGCGCAAGCACTCGACCTTCGCGGTGACGAGCCGGCGGCCGGCACTGGCGCCGCAAGGGCTGTAATCCGCAAGCACGTTTCGCACCTGGACGAGGACCGGCCGCTCTACCGCGACCACAACCGGCTGGTGCCGCTACTGCGCTCGCCCGATATCACCAGCGCGGTCGAGGCGGCCGTCGGTAAACTGGCCTAGAGCGCGGCACGGACACGCGAAAGCAGCTCCACAATCTCGTCGGCCGCGATCACCAGCGGCAGCCGGAAGCGAATTGAGCTGGAGCCCGACTTGAGTGCCATTACCTTCTGCGCCGCCAGCGACGCCATCAGCGCATCGCGCTCCGCTGCCGCAGGCAGCGTAAAAGCGATGAGGCTGCCGACGCCGCGGACGTTGCTGAAGCTGCCGGTCTCGCGCGCGAGAGCACGCAGCCCCGCCAGCAGCTCGGCGCCCCGCACGGCCGCGTTCTCGCCCAGGCCTTCGGCTTCGATAATATCGAGGAAACGGTGGCAGCGCACCATGTCCGTCAAGTTGCCGCCGAAAGTGGAGTTGATGCGGCCCGACATCTGGAAGACGTTGTCGGCGACTTCGTCGATGCGCTCCGAGCAGTAGATGCCACAAACCTGCGTCTTCTTGCCGAAGGCGACAATGTCGGGCGCGACGTCATGGTGCTGCCAGAGCCACGGCTTGCCCGACCCCCAGAAGCCGGTCTGCACTTCGTCGTAAATCAGCAGCGCTTCGCGGGAGTCGGCGTAGTCGCGTAACGCCCGGAAGAATTCGGGGCGGAAGTGGTTGTCACCGCCTTCGCCCTGTAGTGGCTCGAGCAGGATGGCGGCGATGCGGTCGCCGTGTTGCGCGAAGGCGGCCTCGATTTCGGCGCAAGCGCGTGCTTCCTCGGCGGCGATGTCGTTGGCGACCTCGCCGTCGGGGCCGAACTCGATGGTCGGGTTGTGGACCCGCGGCCAGTCGAACTTGGGGAAGAGCCCGATTTTGTCGGGCACGGTATTGGTCAGCGAGAGGGTGTAACCGCTGCGGCCGTGGAATGCGTCGCGCAGGTGCAGGATTACGAGGTCGTTTACGTCGGCCCCAAAGTCGGTGCGCCCCAGCTTGCGCGCCTTCCAGTCGAACGCCGTCTTGAGCGCGTTCTCGACCGCTAGCGCGCCGCCGGCGACCCAGAAGTGATACGGGAAGCCCGAGGGAGTGGCACGGGTCGCGAACGCTTCGACGAAACCGGCCATCTCCCGGGTGTAAAGGTCGGAATTAGCGGGGTTGGCGGTGGCGACCGCGCGCACTTTCGCGAGGAATTCCGGGGTCTGTAGCATCGGGTGATTATAGCCCACCGGCCACGAGGCGAAGCAAGTGAAGCAGTCGAGGAATTCCGACTCGGTACGCGCGTCGTAGAGCCAGGCGCCGTGCGACCGCTCCAGGTCTAGCACGACGTCGTAGCCGTCAACCAGCTGGTGCCGCCGCAAAACTTCGTGGACGCTGGTCGCCGCGATACCGTGCGCGGCGGGTGTAGCGGTTCCGGACGACGACGCTTCCATTGCGACCGGCGCGGTGGAGGCCTGCTGCGGTTTAAGCCTGACGGCTGCGCAGCTTGCGCTCCAGCGCCGGCAGCTCCTCGACGCAGCTGATATCGCCGCGCGAAATCAGCGCCAGTTCGCGCCGCAGTTCCAGGTCGGGCTGCAGGTCGCTGGCGCGGCCGAGTTCGGCAAGCTTGCGCGCCAGCCGGCCGCCGGTGCGGTCCCAGTCGGTCAGGATGGCGAAGCGGCCGCGCGACCCCAGTTGCGCAGCCAGCCTCTCGACGGTCTGTAGCACAGAGTTTCCACTGTTGAGCGAAACCAGCTGCAGCTCGCAGAAGCGGGCCAGCGCGGCGATATCGCGCTGACCCTCGATGATTACCGGTCCCGGGAATTCCTCGATTTTTTCGAGCCAGCGTTCCAGCGCCTCGAACCGTTCGGCGTCGTTCAACACAGCGCCCCCGCTAGGCGATTGGTCGCCTCATCATACGGTAGCGGCAGTCGCACCTGCTTTGAGCGCGAGAGGTGGCCGCGCAGCAGTTCAGCGCTGCCGGGTTCGAGCCTTAGTTCGCGCTCGAGCAGCCTCAGCAGGGCACGGTTAGCGCGCCCGCTACTGGCGGGCGTGATGACCCTAACTGTCAGCGCCCCGCGCCACTCGTCGAATTCCCCGAGCGCGTCGCGGCTGGCGCCGGGGGCCACACGCAGCGTGAGTAGCGTCCCGTCCTCAATCGCCTGGAGCGCAGCCCCGGCCATTGGCTCCAAATGGGCCGCGCCTATTTAGCCGGGCAGGAATGGGTCGTGGTGATTCGGGTCCAGGGGCTAACGCGCTACTACGGAAAGTTGTGCGCGGTGCGCGACATCAGCTTCGAGGTCCACCGCGGCGAAGTCTTCGGGCTGCTCGGGAGCAACGGCGCCGGGAAGTCGACGACCATCAAGATGCTCTGCGGGCTGCTCAAGCCGACGCGCGGTAGCGTGAGCGTCGCGGGGGTGGACCTGGCGCGCAAACCGCTACAGGCGAAGGCGATGCTGGGGTATCTCCCTGAAAATCCCGTTCTGTACGACCGACTGACCGGGATGGAAATGCTCGAGCTGGTCGGGGCGCTGCGCAAGCTCTCGCCCAGGCTGCTGCGGCAGCGTGCGAAATACTACAGCGAAGCGCTAGGCCTTGGCGGGCAGATGCAGTCCGAGGTCGGCACCTACTCGAAGGGAATGCGGCAGAAGCTGGCGATTGCGATGACGCTGGTGCATGACCCCGAAGTGGTGCTGCTCGACGAGCCGGCGGCCGGGCTCGACCCGCGCTATACGCGGCTGCTGAAGGAGTGGGTGCGCAACCTCTCGCAGGGCGGCCATACAGTGCTGCTCTCGACTCACATCACTGAGATGGCCGCATCGCTCTGCGACCGCATTGCAGTCATCGACCATGGGCGGCTGCTCTCGGTCGGGACCGTACCGGAGCTGCTCAGCTCGACCTCGAGCCCCACGCTCGAGGACGCGTTCATCCGGCTTGTGGGCTAGAACTCGAGCGCCGGGTATTCCCGCGCGGCTGCGCGCAGGATGCGCTGCGCCCACGCCAGCTTGCGTCGCTTGAGCCGACCGCGGCTGCGTCCCGAGTAGGGGCCCACGGCATCGAAACGGAAGCCCGCCAACCGCACGCGGCGCGCGCCCATGGCGAGCGCCGCCAGCACAGCGCGGTCACCATCGGTGAAGCCGCCCCAGCAGGCCACCCCCACGGCAGGATGCCCCGCGGTCAGCGCCGCCGGCTGCAGCCGCGGCAGCCATTCGCCAAGCGCCGCCAGATTGTCGCCGTGACCGTGGATCACCAGCGCCGCGTCGCCGGCAAGGGCCCAGTGCAAGTCGTCACGGTAGCCGTCCAGATCGCTCACCACCAGCGCCGGCACGCGCCCGCGCTCGCGGCAGGCACGCACCGCACCGTCGGCGGCGACCAGCGCGCCACGCGGAAGTGCTTCGCCCGGGCGCAGCCCCGCGCCGACGATGACCACGCTGCGGCCCCGGAATTGCGGCAGTTCGCCTGACGGGCGGCCGAGTCGTTGCAGCAGCCGCAGGGCTACCGCTTCGCGTCGCGGGTCGTGGCCAAACTCACGTTCAAGGCGCGCCTGCAGCGGCCACCACCACTCCAGGTTCAGAGCGGGTTGCCGTCTTCGTCGCAGGGAACTTCTTCGCCCGAGTCGGGGTCGATGTAGTAGAAGGAGCCGTCCTCGTCCTCGTAGATTTCGACCTCGTACTCTTCTTCGTCGTCATCGTCGTCGTCAGCGAAGCCGAAATCGTCGTCAGAGGAAGCCACGGCACCGCTACCGCTCAGGAGGTTCATCAGGCTGGTCTCCTCCCGCGCCTCCTCGCGCGCAGTGCGGACAGACTCGATAGCCTCAATCTTGCGCTGGGTTGACTCGTATGCCTCGGTAATCTCGGTAAGCTTGGAGAACTGCTCATCGCGCTCCATCTTGAGCACGTACGCCAGCTGTTCCTCAATCTGCCCCAGTTCGGTGCGGGTGTCGACCAGTCTGGTCAGCGTACCGTGGAACCGCTCGGCGAGCAATTCCATGTCGGGGTCGGCCATGTCAAGCTCGAGCTGTTCCGCTGCCGCGGTTTCGGCTGCCTCGGCAGCCTCCAGTTCGGCTAGCCGCTCGGTGGCGGCAATCTGCTGGGCCTTGACCAGTATTTCGTTGAAGGCCGAAAGGTGGGCCTCCAGCTTGGTCGCGACGCGGGATGCGTCGTAAGCTGCTACCTCGAGCAGTTCCTCGCGACCCTTGGAGGTCTCAAGGCTCTGTTCGACTTCTGCCAGACGTGCTCTTTCTTGCTTGTTCATGCTTTCACCAGTAAATCCGCTCGTGCGGACGTTATACGCTGCGGCGGCCATTAGCAGACCCAAAACCAGTCCGCCCACCAGAACGATGAAGCTGCGGTTCCAGTTGTCTGCCACCATTACACTCTGGGCTTCCGCCACCACCACTTCCTGAGCCACAGTGGTAGTCACCGCACCAGAGTTGTCAACTGCGGTGACCTGCACCTGATAGGTGCCGGGCGCCGCATAGGCGTGCTTCAGGTTCAGCGTGCTCTGACCAATCAGGTCACTGCCGCTGAAGGAAATTTGCGAGCCATCGCCGAAGTCGACCACCAGCATCGCGATGCTGCCGTCGCCATCGGTCGGGACTGCCAGGACAAACTCGACTGTGTGCTCCTCGACCACGCTGACCGTGTTGCCGTCAATCGTGATGCCCTCATCCTCACTCACCGAGGGTGCCGGGACCAAAGGTGCGCTGTTAGCGGCAGTTACCGGCGCGCTAAAGCTCGTGACCTGTCCGAGGCTGTCGGTTGCGACTAACGAGATGGTGTAGTCGCCTGCCATATCGTAGGTGTGGTCCTGCGAGGCGCCGCCGTCAACCATGCTGGCTCCGTCACCGAAGTCCCAGTCAATCGTCAGTTCCGCTGCGGCGCCGCTCAGCGCAAAGGTGTGCGTGGAGCCGGCCATGGTGCCGCCCGTGCTGAGCGACCAGCCGGAGATGTCCTGCGGCAGGTTGGGGGTAATCGAGATGGCCTGCGAAGCGCCAGTACCGTCAATCGACGGCGTGACTGTGAAGCCGGCGGAGCTCGCCGCGGTCGCGTCAGCCGGGACCATGACGGTCAACTGGACCGTCTGGAAACCGCTCTTGGCGATGCGGAAGCTGGTCGTCGAGAAACGCAGGTTGTCGTGACCCGCGGTGACGACGATGGTGTAGTCGGTCGCGACGTTGCCGGTGTTGGTCACCGTGACGACTGTGGTCGCCGAGGTGCCGGGGTTGAGCAGGAAGCTGTCGTCGGCCGCGCTCACGCCCGCGCTGCGCGCGTCGCTGGCGATGCCGAGTGTCGCGCTCGCGCTGTCATCATCGGTGGCGACCGAGATTGAGTAGCTGCCGCCAGCCGGAGTATCTTCGGGGACATTAATCCAGACGCGGAAGTCGAAGCTGCCACCCGCGGCGAGCACGCCGGTGGAGGTGGCGTTCAGCGCCGCCCAGCCGTTGGCCTCACTGTTGCCACTGACACCGAAGCCATAGCTCACGTCGCCGTTGCCAGTGTTGGTGACGGTGCCGGAAACTTGGAAGGAGTCGCCCGGATACGCTGCGGAAACCGCGCCGAGCGAAATGCTCGAGCCGGTCACGAGCCCGGCGCTGCTGTCGGCCGAGTCGCTGTCGCTGGCGCCGCCAGTCGCGGTGAAGGTGACAGTGTCGCCGTCTCCATGCGCAGCGCCTGCAGGCACATCATGAGTGACGGTGACCAGCGCCACTTGGCCCATAATCAGCTCCAGCGAGATGGAAGAAGCAGATGAGGACCAGCTTCCACTGGTTGAAACGGTAAAGTTATCGACACCGTTTCCGGTGTTCTGCACCTGGAATGTATGGCTCGTGGAACTGTCCGGTGCACCTTCCTGAGTGCCAGTTATCGCGGTGACTACCACTCCGTACTCTTGCGCGACGGTGTAGGTCATGGTGTGCGCATCGGTCGCGGTCCCGTCGTTCTGTGACGCTATGGCGACATCGAGCTCGTCCATGACACCCATCGCAACGAATGGAACAGTAACTATGAGGTCAAAGGAAGCAGAACTCGCGTGTGCCACGGAGACCGTCG
>PSPB01000017.1 GCA_003193815.1 Methanobacteriota archaeon | reverse complement strand
TGGTTGACCCGACCATCAATCTCTCGCTCGACCCGCAGACTCCGCAGGTGACGCACCGCGAGACCTACGACGACGGCAACTCCAGCAGCGAGGTCAACATCACGCGCTGGTTCGTGCGGCAGGATGGTGAACTCCACTTCCTGAAAGGCGGTCCCGGCAACGCCACCGTCATCGAGTGGCGCAATGTGCTGCTCTACGACAGTTGGCACACACTGCTCGCCCGCGACGGCCATTTCTACGTCCCGCTCGATAACAGCGGGCTCGAGCCGGGCAACCACACGCTCTGGGTGCGACTGGCCGGCCCTGAAGGCGTCAGCGCCCCGGTCGGCATTACCATCCACCTTGCCGAGCCGCTGCCGAATGCCGGCGCGGAAGCGGAGCTGCCGCTGCTGTTACTGGTGGGTGGCCTGCTGGTGATGCTCGGCGCAGCGAGCGTTTTCTTCTGGCGCAGAAGCGCAAGCTCTTAACCGCGGGCAGCTTCGCACGCCGTGGACCCGCTGAAGCTGCGGCAGGATTTCCCCGTGCTGGCGGGCGACGACCCTCCGGTCTATCTCGACAACGCCTGCATGCCGATGAAGCCCGAGCCGGTGCTCGCGGCGATGGACGACTACTACCGCAACTTTCCGACCTGTGGCGGCCGCTCGCTCCACAAGCTGGCGTTCGACGTCACCGAGCACTACGAGACCGCGCGCGGGCAGGTGCAGCGGTTTGTCGGCGCGGCCGACGCGAGCGAAATCGTCTTTACCCGCAACACGACCGAGGCCATCAATATCGTCGCGTGGGGGCTCGATTTGAAGCGCGGCGATACCGTTCTGACGAGCGACCGCGAGCACAACTCCAACGTCATTCCGTGGCACGTGCTCCGCGAGCGGACCGGCGTGCGCTACGCAGTCGTCCCGTCGCGCGATGACGTCTATTTCGACCTGGAAGCGCTGAAGGAGGCGCTGACGCCCGACGTAAAACTGGCGAGTTTCGTCCACACTTCCAACCTTGACGGCTACACGCTGCCGGCGCGCGAAATTGCCGAGATTTGCCACGATGCCGGCGCGCTGGTAATGCTCGACGCGGCGCAGTCAGCCGCGCACGCCGAGGTTGACGCGCAAAAACTGGACGTCGATTTCCTGGCTGCCAGCGCGCACAAGTTCTGTGGCCCCAGCGGCACCGGCCTGCTCTACGGCAAGGCTGACGCGCTGGCGGCCCTGAAGCCGACTTTTGCCGGCGGCTCGACCGTCCGCAACTCCACCTACGATGGCTGCGAGTTCCTGCCACCGCCAGCCTGCTTCGAGGCGGGTTTGCAGAACTACAGCGGGATGATTGGCGCTGGCGCTGCGGCCGACTACGTCGCCGGAGTCGGCCGCGACGCAATCCACGCACACGAGGTCGCACTGAACAAGCGGCTGACGAAGCGGTTGGCGGGGATGGAGGGGCTTTCGTTGCTCGGCCCGCCCGAAGCCGAGGGGCGCGGCGGCATCTTCTCGTTCAACCTAGCGGGACTCGACGGCCACGAAATCGCGATGGACCTTGACGAGAGCGCCAATATCGCCATCCGCAGTGGAATGCACTGCGTCCATTCATGGTTCAACTCGCGCGGAATCAATGGCTCGGCGCGCGCCAGCTTTTACATGTATAATACCGCCGCGGAAGCCGATGCCTTTGCCGACGCGCTCGAGCAGACGCAGCGCACGCTGGGCGGCTCCGCCGGGGCGCCGCGGCGCCGCGAGCAGAGCTTTGCTTAAGCTAAATATAGCTTGTTCAGGAATCGCCGGCGATGGCTCCGTTGCTCTCTGTGAAGGACCTGCACCACGGCTTTGGCGCGGGCGGGACGCGGCTCGAGGTGCTAACGGGCGTCGCCTTCGAGGTCGCGTCGGGCGAGCTTGTCGCACTGATGGGGCCTTCGGGTTGCGGGAAGTCGACGCTGCTCAACATCATCGGCGGGCTGCTCGCGGCCGATTCCGGCACCATCGACGTCAATGGCTCCGCCTATGGGCAACAGCCACCGTACGCGCTGGTCGAGCTGCGCCGGGCGACCATCGGCTGGATTTTCCAGGATTACCACCTGCTGCCGCACCTGTCGGCGCTCGACAACGTCACGCTGGCGCTCGAGCTGGCAGGCGCTGTGATGCCGGAAGCAGAGCAGCGCGCGACCGCGGCACTCGAGCGCGTCGGTTTGGCTGACCGCGCGCAGCACCGCCCCGACGAGCTTTCGGGCGGGCAGGCGCAGCGCGTCGCGATTGCGCGCGCGATTGCCGGCGACCGCAAGTTGCTGCTCGCCGACGAGCCGACCGGCAACCTGGACGTCGCGACGTCGCGCGAAATCTTGGAGCTGTTCCACGAATTATGCGCAGGCGACAACGAGCTCTCAATCCTGATGGTAACGCATGACGCTGCGCTGGCGGCGCGCGCCGACCGCATGCTGCTGCTGCGCGACGGCTGCGTCGCCGCGTCGGATGTCGAGAGTGCGTGGGGGGACGCGGTGTGAACTGGCGTGCATGGCCATCGCGGATGCAGGCTGCCGCGCGAGAGTTCCCGGACCGCACGCGGCTGGCGCTGCTCTCGGCATGGCGCGGCCGCTCGCGCGGTCTGGCGGTCTTTGCGGGAGTATTCCTCGCGAGTCTGGTGATTACGACCGTGCTGGTCTATGGCTCGGGGTTGATGCAGATTTTCTTCCTGAACTATCTCGACGACGAATACTACGATTTCCGGATGGATTTCCACACCGATATCGGCGGGAAGGGGCGCACTGTTGACGTTGCGCTCTGGGAGTCCTATTGCGCAGAATATGAGGCGTTGCCGGAAATCACTGACTGTGCAGTGGCGGCAGGCAGGCAGGGGGGCCACGGTGCAGGCTGGTTCACCGAAGCATACCTGAAGCCGCAGCCTCTGGAGCTGCAGGCCTGGGAGGGCCGCGATTCAGACTGGTCCAACGTCTCTGTCTTTTTGTTTGAGGGAAACGAAGAGGGCCCACCAACCAGGGGGTATCGGCCGCTGCGGTTGCTCGGGCCCAGTGCCTACGATGGCGAGCTGGCAGAGCGGCATGCATCGCGGTTGCTGCGTGGTGAGTGGCCAGACGGGGGAGCAGCCGCTGTCGAACAGCGCAGTGTCTCGCTTCCCTCGCAAGTGGCCTCGATGGCCGATGCAACAGTCGGAGACCAGTTGGCGTCGCTGACCTTTACCTACGACACCGACGCCAGCAAGGGGTGCCAGGGTGAGGAGGTATTCTGGCAACAGTTCAGCTACTGCCGCGTCAGCGTCACTCTCGAGAACCTTACCATCAGCTCCATCTTCGATGATACCATCGTGACCTCGCCTATCACCTCGCAGCAGCCGGTCTTTATCCCCTGGGAGCTGGTGCCAGTCGAGAACCGCTCGGCAATCATTGCTGGTGACCACGCCTATCTGGCGCTGACGATTGACCGCACTGCGCTGCCGACTGAGTCGACTGACAGTGCCGAGAAGGAACTGGACCGCATCCAGCGCAGCCTTGATTCAGTCGCGCTGGAGGGCGAGACCGACTTGGACGGCACGCATGTCATTAAGGACCTGCTCAGCTGGCTCAGGATTCAGAATTACTTCATCCAGATTTTCAACTATATCGTCATGATTCCGATTATCGTGCTCTCGGTTTCAGTGCTGCTCTACGGTTTGCTGCTCTCGCTCGAGCAGCGCCGGCGCGAAATCGCGATTCACCGCGTCATCGGCGGCGGCCCCGACGCGCTGCTGCGGATGGTGCTGGGCGAGCTGGGTGTCTTGGCATTCTGCGCCTGGCTGGCGGGTTACCTGCTGGCACTGCTGGCGGTGCCGTTAATCCTGAATGCCGTCGGCTTCATGCAGTTCCGCCCCGGCGAATACGATGTTTCGCCGTCGCTTGGATTGCTTGCGACGCTGGCGACGCTGGTTGTGACTGTAGGTCTGGCACTGCTCTTCGGACGCAGCCGCACGCGCGACTTCCTGGAGCAGGAGATTTCCGAAGGCGTCCAGCGCGTGGTTGTCAAGCCGCAGCCGCGCTACTGGCTCCACTGGCTGCTGTTCGGGGTTGGACTCATCGCGCTGGCTGATTCATACATCGAGAGCCTGGCCAATGACGGCCGGCTCGCAGATGACTGGGAAAAGGGCATCATCAGCAACCCGGTGCTGAACGGCATCTTCGCCGTCCTAGGTCCCTTCCTGCTCTGGATTGGCGGCGCGCTGGTGCTGGCACGGCTCGGTGCGATGGCACCGGGGATGATGCAGCGGCTGCTCGGAAGAACGGCCGCGCTACGCGACATTGGCCGCGGGCTGCGCGGCTCCGGCTCGGCCGAGGGCGTCGGGAAGCTGGCGCTGATTATGTTGCTGACGCTCTCCATCGTCACGATGGCTGCCGTCCAGGGCTATACCGGCATGGCGGTCGACGAACGCACCGCGTCGCTCGCGGCTGGCGGCGACCTGAAAGTGGAGTTCCAGCAGCCGCTCGACCACGCCGCGGCGCTGGCGACAGTCAGCGTCGCATTGGAGGGGACCGACGTCGCAGCGAGCGATATCCGACTGGTTTCGGTCCCGCTCATTGCCATGCATCCGGCCGGCGACGAATACTCGGTTTACCAGACCTGGGTGCTGCTGGATGGAAGCCGGGAGGTCGTGCGGTGGGACCGGCAGGCTTTCGGGGGCGACCCTGGGAAAACGCTCGACCGGCTCGCCGCCGGAGGCTTCAGCTACGGCGAGCAGCTGGAATTTTCGCTCGGCGAACAGCCGCAACTGATGCTGAACCTGACCGGCGGCGCTCCCGGCCAGGTGACGGTCAGCAACGTCGGCGAGCACACCTGGCATCCCGGGCTTGACACCGACATTACCGCAGGCGGCATCTTCATCGGCGAGGCGAGCTTCCGCACGCTGGTTGGCGACGGGGCGGTTGACGCGTGGCGCGAAACGACATGGTTCGTCGAGCTCGGCCCGCAAGGCGATGCAGAAGCGCAGAGCGCGGTGACCCGCGCGCTGGCTTTCGACTCGTCGGTCTCGAAGGTCACCAGCTGGGATGAGGAGCATCGTGAAGTCGAGCGCAACGGCGGGCTGGTCTTCGGGACGCTGGGCCTGCTGACGCTACAGTTCGCCGTCGCGACGATTGCCGCGGTCGCTTCCAGTTTCGTCTTCCTGTCGCTGGTGCTGACGCAGCGCAAGCGCGAGCTAGCCATCCTGCAGGCCATCGGCGCCAGCGAGTGGCAGGTGGGACGGCTGGTGCTGTTCGAAATCATGTCGATAACGGTAGTGAGCATGCTGCTCGGCACGCTGCTGGGGGTCGGCATCTCGTATGCGTTTAATGGCATGTTCAGCCTGTTCGGGCTGATTTTCCAGTCATTCGGCGGCGCTTCAACCTCGGTTGACCGCACGCTGGTCTGGCCTTGGGGCGAGCTGCTCGTCATCGGCCTGGCAGTGCTCGCAGTCGTAATGCTGGCGCTGGTCTGGACCACAGCCCGTGCGACTCGCTCCGACCTGGCGCGCATACTGAAGGGGGAATAAATGGCGGAAGAATTACTCAAGGCAACCGGACTTTACCACGTCTTCGAATCGCAGGCGGAGGAAGGCAACGTTGTCGCGCTGCGCGGGCTGAGCGTTGCCTTGCGGGATGGCGAGGCGGTCGCCGTCGTCGGCCCTTCGGGCGCCGGCAAGTCCACGCTCCTGAAAGCGCTGGGCGGGCTGTTGAAGCCCAGCGCCGGCGTGGTGCAGCTGGCGGGCGAGGACATTACCCGCATGGCGCCCGAGCAGCTGGTGCAGCACCGGCGGGCGACGGTCTCGTTCATCTTCCAGGAGGGCAACCTGCTGCCGCACCTTTCGGCGCGCGACAACGTGCTGCAGCCGCTGCGCCACGCCGGGGTTCCGCATCGCGAGGCGGCCGCTCGCGTCGCCGAGATGCTCGACTACCTTGGCATCTCCGAGCGGGCGCACGCGCTCCCCGAGCAGCTCTCAGGCGGCGAGGCGCAGCGCACTGCGATTGCGCGCGCGCTCATCACCCGCCCGCGACTCATCCTGGCCGACGAACCCACCGGCTCGGTGGACCCGGTCACCGCGCGCAGCATCATGGAGCTTTTCACGCGCTTGCACAAGGAGCAGGAAGTGGCGTTCCTGGTCGTGACGCACAGCGAGATGGTCGCCGACTTTGCCGACCGTTCGCTCGAGCTGCAGGATGGCCGCTTCATCGCGCAGCACGGCGAAGATGTCGAGCTCGAGGACCTGGCGCTGACGCGCGAACTCCTGCTCGACGCGGGTGGCAATCTGACGCTGACGCCTGACCTGCTGGAGGAGCTGGGCGGCCCGGGCCGCTACGAAGTGCGCGACTTGCGCCGCCATCGGCTGACGCTGTCGCGCGTCATGGATGAGCGCAGTAACGTGTGCGAGGCGTGCAACACCCCGTTCGACGGCGACGAAACGCAGTGCGGCAATTGCGGAGCGCTGCGCGGCTAGCCGCGCAGCGCTTCTTCCAGCGTCAGTTCGCCCAGCAGCACCTGCCGCGCCTGCTGCCGCGAGATGGTGCGGCGGCTGCCCGACGCAATCCGCGACTCCGCCTGTAGCCGCGCCACTTCGCCGGCGGTGGGGCGGTAGTCCAGCTCGCGCACGCGTTCTCCACGCTTGAGCGCAATCGCCCGCGCCGCGGCGGTGTGCGACCCGCTCCCCGAGCGCCGTTCATCAACCAGCTCGACTCGCAGGTGGCGCAGCGCGGCGGCGATACGCGCGCCCGCTTCGGGGGCGCCGCTGCCGATGCGCACGGTGCAGTCGAGCGAGCAGCGTGCCACCCGGCGCACCAGCTCCGCCGCTTCGTCGGGCGTAGCGCATTCGGCGCTGTGGAGCAGGCGTCGCTGCGCCAGCACCGCGACGCCGGTGGTGCCGCCCGGGTCAACGCCGATGACCAGCGGCGGCCGCCCGGCGCGGACGTGCCGCAGCTGCAACGGCAGCAGCGCGACGTCGCCGAGCGCGATGACCGGCAGGCTGGTTGCTGGCAGTTGCGCGGCGTCGCTGACGACAACTTCGACTTCGTCCGATGTGGCGGGAACTGCGTCGAGCGGCAGCAGCCTGAATTCGTCGCTTTCCAGTGCCGCGACCACGCGATGTAATAGCCCGAAGTTGTGCAGGTCCAGGCCGACCTTCAGGGTTTCACCCATTCCAGTTCCAGGCACCGCTCGCCGTCGCTGGCGACCAGTTGCTTGCGGACGCCGTGCGCTACCCGCACAGCACGCACGATGTCGAGCCAGCTGTCGCCGTCGCGCAGCAGGTGCAGCAGCCAAGCTGCGTGGGATTCGCCGTCGCGGTAGACTCGGTAGCGGGTGCCGAACTTCATTCCTGAAGCAATCTGCAACCCTGCCGCCGCCAGCGCTTCCGGCAGCGGACCCGCCGGAAGCGCGCCCCAGCCAGGAGTCGTGGCCGCGTAGTAGATTATCTCCAGCGCTTCATCGACCAGCGCCAGCCAGTCGCCCTGCGCCAGTAGCACCAGAGTGGCCGGCGCGTCGCTGCTGGCGACATGCAGCCGCACGTCCGCGCCGTCGTCGCGCGCCCGGAAGCGTAGCGCAGCGCCTTCGACGGTCGGCACGATACCGCGCTGCCGCAAGTCGTTGTAGGCAACCGGCAGCAGATCGCCTGCCAGCACAGCCAGCTGCGCCTGCAGTTTCGCGTCAAGCTCGAGCGCCCCGCTGGCGTGGCACCAGAGCGCTTCAACCGGATGCAGCACAACGCCACCGGCGGCAGCGCGGCCGACGCGCTGCCGCCCCCTTAGTGCCGTCGCGAGCTTGCCTGCCGGGAGCAGCAGCTCGCCCTCCCGCAGTTTCAGGCTTCTTCCTCCAGCCGTTCCACCTTGCCCGCCTCGAGCAGCATGCGCGCGTTGTAGAGCGGAATGTGCGCCACGTCGTTGGCCTTGAGCGAGTAGTTGCGTGCGTCAAGTCCCGTAAATGTCGGCAAATCTTCGAGGACGCGCACCAGCAGCGCTTCGGAGTTGTCGATATCGGCAGGAGCAGCGGCGGCTGGTTCCGGCTCCGGCACAGCGGGTTTCGGTGCCGGCTTCGCCTTCGGCTCGGGTTTTGCGACGGGCGCCGCCGGTTCTGGCGCCGCCCGTCGCACCAGCAATTTTTGCCGGTGCTGCCCAATGACGCTGGCGACGCTCTCAAGGAACTCTCGTTCCTGCTCGGTGACCGCTTCCAGCGACGGCTGCTGACCATTGACCTTCTCGCGCGCCAGCCGCGTCAGCTTGCGCTCGCGGTGCTTGTGCAGCTCCAGCTTCAGGTCGGAAAGTTTGCTGATATCGCTATTGGCGCGCTGGAACCGCTGCTCGTCCTCGCGTGCCGCATCGCGCGCCTGCTCCAGCCCCTGCTCGAGCCGCGCCAGCCGCTCGTGAAAGTGGGCTGGCAGCTTCACCAGCCGCCCGTCGCGGCGTTCCGCCAGCACCTGCACTCGGAGGTCCCGCAGGGTGAGTTCATCCGGACTCATGGGAGGCGCAATTGCCGGGGCTAAAGAAAAACTCCCCTGCAATATTGTTTAACCTGCCCCATACTGGAGCAGCATGCCCAAGTGCCCGGTCTGCTCTTCGCCCGCTGACGAGACTGAGGACTACTGTAAAGTTTGCGGGACAAATTTCGAGCCCCGATCAAAAGAGGAACCGCCACCGGCGA